>JAEUMC010000836.1 GCA_016793415.1 Devosia sp.
TGGCGCCGCTCGCCGACGACGAGGCGCGCGATGATCTCGCCCAACTGCTTTGGCTGGTCGGCGATTTCTGGCTGCTGTTCCGCGACACCGGCGGCATCCCGTTTGCGCCATCCGATACCGAACGGGGTGTCCGGCTGTTCCGCCGCCTCGTCGCCCCGCACCTCAAAGGAGCTTCGACATGACCAACACGGTTCGTACGGCCGGCATCCTTCTGATCGCCGTCCCGCTTGTCTTCACTGCCGGCTTCACCGGCCTGCAGGTGAGCTTCGATTACCCCGATATTCTCCGCCATCCTGCCGGCGAAGTGCTGAGCCGCTTTGCGGCAGCCGGTGCCGACCTTCACCTCTACTGGTACGCCATGATGGTCGCCGCCCTCGCCATGATCCCGGCAGCGATCGGACTGGGCCTCAATCTGTGGCAGCGCGATCGCCATCTGGCAGCGCTGTCGATCGGGGCAGGGGTGCTGGCCGGGCTGGTCCAGGCGCTGGGCCTGTTGCGCTGGGTGATGCTTGTCCCCGGCCTGGCCGCCGGCTACACGGCGCCTGATGCCACCGAGGCGCAACGGCAGCTGGCCGTGGCGCTGTTCGATGCGGCCAACCGCTATCTGGGCATGGGGGTGGGTGAGCACCTTGGCTACCTGTTCACCGCCGCCTGGACGGTTCTGATCGCGGCGTTGATCGTGCGCCAGCACCGCAACATCGCGGCGGCCGGTGCGCTGATTGCGCTGGGCGTGCTCACTGGCATGGCCGAACCGTTCGGCGCGCCGCTGGCCGGAGCAATCAACGCCATCAGTTACACGCTATGGGCGGTGTGGACGCTGGTTCTCGGCGCCGTGGTGCTGCGTGGCGAGCGCCAAGCACCGGCGGTCCAGCAGGCGGCATGAGCTTTAGATTGGGTTAGCACAGTTCCTGTCCGGGCTTTGACTTGGCGCGGCGGCAACGGCACGCTGCCGCGCCAATCGATGGAGGCGATCGTGAAGCCCACGAGTATCGACTTCCGGGTCCTGAGCCGCCTCGGCGGCGAGCGGCGCCACTACAATGCCGGTGACGTGATCTTCCGTAGCGGCGAGCCCGGCGATGAACTGTTCGTTGTCCGCGCCGGCACGGTCGCGGTCGAGGTCGGTGGAACGATCGTCGAGCGCCTCGGAGAGTCGGAAATCTTTGGCGAGATGGCGCTGGTCGAGGCAAAGCCCCGCAGCGCCACTGTGCTCGCCGAGACCGATTGCGAGGTCGTCCCGATCAGCGAGAAGCAGTTCCTTGCCATGGTCGAGTATGCGCCGACCTTTGCCCTCGCGGTGATCCGCGTTCTTGCGCACCGGCTGCGTGAGTCCAACGCCCACCGTCGCGCCGCCTAGCACATCTCGCCGTTGAAAACAGCAAGGGCGGGATCACTCCCGCCCTTGCCGGATTCTGCTGCTGAGCCGGCGCCTTAGCCGCCAAGACCCAGGCGACGCTGCCACCAGCCAGCCTTCTTCGGCTTGGCGTCTTCCGCCGGCTTGTCGTCGGCCGCGACCGGAGCGGTCGAACTCACGACGATCTCGCCTTCCGGGATCACCTTCTTGGCACGACGGCGCGCGGCCTCCGGCTCCGGAGCTGCCTCGGCAACGACTTCCGCCGGTGCAGCCTCGGCAGCTGCCGCTTCGGGGGCAGCGACCTTGGGCTTGCGAGCCCGCGGCTTTTTCGCCTTCGGAGCATCCTCGGCCTGAGCTTCCGGCTCGGCAGCCGCTTCTGCGGCCGCCGGGGCGGCCTTCTTCGCTCCGCGGCGAGCGGGCTTCGCTGCCGCTGCGGGCGGAGCTTCCTCGGCCATCGCCGGAGCAGTCTCCTCGGCAACCGGCTCGGCCTTCTTGCGGCGGCCGCGCTTCGGCTTTTCGGCCGGCGCGTCCTCGGCAACGACCGGGGCAGGCTCGGCGACCGGGGCTTCGGCAACCACTTCGATCGCCGGCGCATCGGCCGCAGCCACGGCGTCTTCCGACGCCGGCTCGGTCGTCACACCATCGCGCTGCTCGCCACCACCTTCGCCATCGCGACGGTTGCGGCGGCCACCACGACGACCACGGCGGCGGCGACGGCGCGGCTCGCCGTCTTCGCCGACTGCGCCTTCATTGGCCTGGCGCGGGGCCTCGTCGCCTTCACCGTCCTCGGACTCATCGTCCGATGCGGCCTCGGCCGGCTGACGCTGCTGCCGCTGGCCGCCCTGCGGCCGATCTTCGCGATCGCCACCACCGCGACGGCGCCGACGACGCCGACGGCCGGAGCGCTCGCCGCCCTCCTCGGAGCGGGCCTGACGCTCGCCGCCAGCGGAGGCTTCCTCTTCCTCGTCGTCCTCATCCTCGATCAGGGCATCGGCCGCTTCGGCTTCCGCATCGATGATCGTGGTGGTGTCGACCCGGACATGCGTGCCGGCCGTCTCGCTGCGATCGAGCACGCGGGTCTCGCCACGCTCGATGGCGAAGTGCGAGGGACCGACATGGTCATCGGCGACGATGGTGATCGAGAGGCCATACTTGGCCTCGAGCGTGTTCAGCGTGCCGCGCTTGGTGTTGAGGATGTAGAGCGCCACGTCCGTCGGGACGCGCACATTGATCGACTGGCCGGGCTTGCGCAGCACGTGGTCTTCCACGTTGCGCATCACCATCAGCGCCAGGCTTTCCACCGAGCGGACGAGACCGGTGCCCTGGCAGGTCGGGCACTTGTGCGTCGAGCTCTCGACCACGCCGAAGCGGATGCGCTGGCGGCTCATCTCGAGCAGGCCGAAATGGCTGATGCGACCGACCTGGATGCGGGCCCGGTCGTTCTTCAGGCATTCCTTGAGCTTGCGCTCCACCGCCCGGTTCGAGCGGTTTTCCACCATGTCGATGAAGTCGATGACGATCAGGCCGGCGAGCTCGCGCAACCTCAACTGGCGGGAGACTTCCTCCGCCGCCTCGAGGTTGGTCTGCAGCGCCGTGTCCTCGATATTGTGTTCCTTGGTGGCGCGGCCCGAGTTCACGTCGATCGAGACCAGCGCCTCGGTCGGGTTGATCACCAGGTAGCCGCCCGACGGCAGGGTTACCTG
>JAEUMC010000902.1 GCA_016793415.1 Devosia sp.
CGATCGCCATCGACCGGGAGTTTCCCACCGGCAGCGCCTTCGTGCGTTATCGCGCCAGCGGCGCGCGCGACTTCGTCTACAACATCGCCACCTCGGCCGCGGCGCGGTTCGGCTGGAACGACGGCGTCGAGGCGCTGCTGCGCCGGGCCGGGCACCTGCACGTCATGGGCACGGCGCTATCGATGCCGAGCGCGCGCGAGATCATCGGCCGCGCTGTCGAGATCATCAAGGCGAGGGGCGGAACGCTCTCGGTTGACCCCAACCTGCGCAAGGAGTTGCAGCTCGGCGCCGAGGTCGAGCGCCAGTTCGCCGAACTGGTGGGTCAAGCCGATCTGCTGCTGCCGAGTGGCGATGAGCTCGAGGGTGCCGCTGGCGTTGCAGGCGAGGTGGCGGCGCTGCAAAAACTGTTCGAGATGGGAGTGCACGAGATCGTGCTGAAGCGCGGCGCCGCCGGCGCGACCTGCTTCGGTCGGGACGGGACGCGCATCGATGCTGCTGCCTTTGCGGTGACCGAGGTCGACCCCACCGGCGCGGGCGACTGCTTTGGCGGCGCCTATGTTGCCTGCCGTCGCCTGGGAATGGGCCGCGAGCCGGCGCTGACCTATGCCGCGGCCGCCGGAGCCCGCAATGTGACCGTGCGCGGGCCGATGGAAGGCGCTGGGACGCGCGCCGAACTCGACGCTTTCATCGCCGCCACACCGCGCCGGAGCTGAGCCTTACACCTGTCAGCGCTTCAGCAGCGGGCCCGTTTGCCAAGTCTGACCGCGCACCTCCGCGGCCGGCCGCAGAATTCATCGATGCAGATACCAGACGGCCGGGGTCGATTGCATGCGTTCAGTCGGCGCATCGCGCCGCTGTGCCGACTGCCAGCAACGCGCCGGACCCCAGGTTGCGACACCATCGCCGATCCCAGCAAGGAGCGCCTAGCCCTCTGGCTGCAACATTCTCCCCGCACCCTCGATGTGCTCGCGCAGCAACCCGACGGCCTTGCCCACATCGCGCTTCCGGCACGCATCGAGGATCAGCTTGTGCTCGCGATGCGCGTCGGCGCGGCCGTTGGTCGCTACGACCTGCATGCGGATATAGCGGCCGATGGTTTCGTGGGTGCGGCGTAGGAGTTTCAGCATGGCGGGCCGGCCTGCTGGCGCATAGAGCGTATCGTGCAGGCGCCAGTTGGCGTCGCCCCAGCCATCGACATCGATGTCGGCCATTTCCGAGATGATCGACGTGGCCTTGTTGAGGTCGGCCTCGGTCATTTCGAGGATCGCCAGGGCCAGCAGATGCGGCTCGACCAGGAGGCGCAGCTCAAACAGTTCGGCGATCTCATTGCGTGAGATCGGCGACACTTGGGCGCCCTTCTGCGGCGTCAGCACCACCAGTCCCTCGGCCTCGAGCTGACCGAGCGCCTCGCGCACCGGGCTGCGGCTGACCCCCAGTTCGGAGGCGATCTGCTCCTGCTGCAGCTTCACCCCTTGCGGATAGTGGCCTGCAAGAATGCGGCGCCTGAGTTCCTGCGCCACCTGGATGCTGATGGTCGTCTTGTCGAGCAGGCCCTGTGGCATAAGCCACCCTCATTATTCGGTCGGCATGTTCAGCTGTTACACGAGCCATCCACCGCCTTGCAACGCGAAAATGAGGAATGTATACATTCGACATACGGCGATGGCCGTCCACCGAAACTGAGGCGAGAGATGACCTGGAGCGGCGTGTTCCCGGCGGCAACCACCAAGATGACGGCGAGCGGCGCGCTCGACCTCAAAGCGATGCAGCTGAGTATCGATCGCCTGGTCAAAGGCGGGGTCAGCGGCGTCATCGTCCTGCCGATGCTGGGCGAGAACGCCGCGCTGACCCAGGCCGAGAAGGACAAGGTGGTGCCGGCGGCGAAGGAGGTGGTGGCCGGGCGCGTGCCGTTGCTTTCGGGCCTCGCCGAGCTTTCGACCGACGATGCCGTCGCTGCGGCGAAGAACTATCGCAAGCTCGGCGCCGAGGGGCTGATGGTGTTCCCCAGCCTTGCCTATCGCACCGACCGGCGCGAGACCATTGCATGGTACAAGGCGGTCGCCACCGGCGGGCTGCCGATCATGATCTACAACAACCCCATCGCCTATAAGGTCGATGTCGACGTGCCGACGCTCGAAGGCCTGGCCGGCGTGCCGGAGATCGTCGCGGTGAAGGAAGAGACCGGCGACATCCGCCGCGTCACCGACCTCTACAATGCCTTCGGCGACCGCTTCGATATCTTCTGCGGCGTCGACGACCTGATCCTCGAAAGCCTGGCGCTCGGCGTGGTCGGCTGGGTCTCGGGCATGACCAATGCCTGGCCGGACGAGTGCGTGAAACTGTTCAATGCGGCGAAGGCTGGCGACTTCAAGGCGGCGCTGCCGCTCTACCGGCTGATGACCCCGGCCTTCCATCTCGATACCGACGTCAAGCTGGTGCAGTACATCAAGCTCGCCGAGCATCTGGTCTGCGGCGCGCCGGAACACATCCGCCCACCACGTCTGCCGCTGGAAGGCGAGGAACGGGCGAGGGTCGAGGCGGTGATCCGGAAGACGATTGCGGATTTGAATGGAGCCTAGATTTCGCGTTCCGTTTCCGTCACCGCATGGGCGTCATCTCACCCCTGTACTCGGCGAGTGTTAGCCAGCTTGTTCCGATGAGAACTGGCGACAGCCGCGATCTCCCCATTCACGAACGACCGACGCTCGCCGACTGATCTCGCCGACTTGCGCCGACCGTTAGCTGAAAGCGCTCAGTAATCGAGTGCCGCTGCGTTTGTCAGTGGCCATGACCATATGGCCTTGCGGTGTAGGTTGATAGCAGGAATCAGACCGCCGCTTTGCAGCTGTTGTTGGTGCATTTGTCACTGGCCTTGACAAAATTGACGTTGGCGTTACCGTTTGGGCCAAGCCTTGTCTCGGGGGTGTTTGAGGCAGGCGCGGCCGGCAGCAGCCGGGACGCGGCGGGAGCAAGGGGCTCTGCGCGCAGCACTCAGGGGACCAGGTGCGATGAGCAAGCT
>JAEUMC010000922.1 GCA_016793415.1 Devosia sp.
ATCACTTCTTCATGGCTGATCGTCTCGAAGCGCTTCGCCTTGGGGTTCTTCTTGGGGTCCTCGGAATAAACCCCGTCCACCTTGGTGCCCTTGAGCAGCACGTCGCAGCGCAACTCGATTGCCTTGAGTGCGGCAGCGGTATCAGTGGTGAAGAACGGGCTGCCGGTGCCGCCGGCGCACACCACGACGTAGCCATCGGCCAGGGCAAGGTTGGCGTCGCGTGCGGTGAAGGTGTCGGCCACCGTCTCCATCGGCACGTTGGAATAGACTTTGACCTTGAGGCCCTTCTGCTCGATGGCGTCGCCCAGCGCCAGCGAGTTGATCACCGTGCCCAGCATGCCCATCAGGTCGCTGGTCACGCGGTCGCCGCCCTTGGCGGCCACGGCCATGCCGCGGAAGATGTTGCCCGCGCCGATGACGATCGCCACCTGCACGCCGCTCTTGGCGACTTCGGCGATCTGGTCAGCCATGGCGTGGAGAAATTTCGGCTCGATGCCGAACGATTGGTCGCCGGCGAGCACTTCCCCGGAGACTTTCAGCAGAATCCGTTTGTAGGCGGATTTGGCCATTCGTCTGTCTCCCGAGGTGCGCTGCAAAGGCCCGAATCTAAGGGCGTCGCAGGCGGTTATGGCATATTCGGACGGGCTGGTGACCAGCCCGTCCGAAACTTATCCCGCGTCTTACTTCACGCCGGCAGTGGCGGCAACTTCAGCCGCGAAGTCGGTCTCTTCCTTGGCGATACCCTCGCCCAGTGCGTAGGCGACGAAGCCCGTCACCTTGATCGGGGCGCCGACATCCTTCTCGGCGTTCTTGACCACGTCGGCGATCTTGGTCTCGCCGTCGATCACGAACACCTGCGAAAGCAGCGTCACTTCCTCGTAGAACTTGCGCACGCGACCTTCGATCATCTTCTCGATCACGGCGTCGGGCTTGCCCGATTCCTTGGCCTGCTCGGTGAAGATGGCGCGTTCGCGGGCCACCACGTCCTGGTCGATGTCGTCGGGCGACACGCTCAGCGGCTTGGTGTTGGCGATGTGCATGGCGAGCTGCTTGCCCAGGGCATTCAGCGCGGCCTTGTCACCGGTCGACTCGAGCCCGACGATCACGCCCAGCTTGCCAAGGCCCGGGGCCACCGAGTTGTGCACGTACGAACCGATCACGCCGTCCTTGACGGTGAGCGTGCCGGTGCGGCGCAGGTTCATGTTCTCGCCGATCTTGGCGATCGCGTCGGTCAGCTCGGCCGAGGCCGAACGGCCCGAACCGGGGTACGGCATCTCGCTGAGCTTGCTCACGTCGCCATTGGCGTCGAGGGCGAGCTTGGCGATGTTGCCGACGATGGTCTGGAACTGGTCGTTGCGGGCAACGAAGTCGGTCTCGGAGTTCACTTCGACGATTGCACCGCGGGTGCCGTCGAGCGAGACGCCGACCAGACCCTCAGCCGCAACACGGCCGGCCTTCTTGGCGGCCTTGGCCAGACCACGGGTGCGCAGCCAATCGACTGCCGCTTCCATGTCGCCACCGGTCTCCTCGAGGGCCTTCTTGCAGTCCATCATCCCCACGCCGGTCAGTTCGCGGAGCTCTTTAACCTGCTGAGCGGAAACAGCCATTTGATATCACCTTTCCGCGGCCCCTTGCCCGGAGCCGCGCCATTGTTCGAATGCGTAACCCGGAGCGACCCGGATTAGTTGGCGGACGACGTGTCGGCGTCTTCGGCGCTGAGCGCCGGCTCTTCCGGAGCCTCGGCGGAAGCGCCGAGGTCGGCACCACGGCCGGCAGCCGAACGGCCGATGCCGTCGATGGCCGCGCGCGACACCAGCGAGCAGTAGAGCTCGAGGGCGCGAGCCGCGTCGTCATTGCCCGGAATGGCGAAATCGACGGTGTCCGGATCCGAGTTCGAGTCGACGATGGCGATCACCGGGATGCCAAGACGCTTGGCTTCCTTGATGGCGTTCGCTTCCTTGTTGGTGTCGATCACGAACAAGAGGTTCGGCAGGTTGCCCATGTCCTTGATGCCGCCGAGGTCGCGCTCGAGGCGCTCCTGCTCACGACTGAGGAGCAGCAGCTCCTTCTTGGTCAGGCCATGGCCGCCTTCGGCCTGCTGAGCCTCGAGCTCGCGCAGGCGGGCGATCGAGTTCGAAATGGTCTGCCAGTTGGTCAGCGTGCCGCCGAGCCAGCGCGAGTTGACGTAGTACTGGGCGGACTGGCGGGCAGCCTCGGCCACCACCGGAGCAGCCTGGCGCTTGGTGCCGACGAACAGCACGCGGCCGCCGTCAGCGACGGTGTCCGAGATCAGCTGCAGCGCGCGCTGCAGGGCCGGCACGGTCTGGCTCAGGTCGAGAATGTGGATGTCGTTACGGACGCCGAAAATGTGGCGTTCCATCTTGGGGTTCCAGCGGTGCTTCTGGTGGCCGAAGTGAACACCTGCTTCGAGCAGCTGACGCATGGAAAAATCGGGCAATGCCATGGAAGGCTTCCTTTACCGGTTATTGCCTCCGCGAGCGTTTGCGACGGGATGTCCCGCCACCGGTTGGAGCCATCGGCCTTAGTGCCGCGGCGCCGCGCTTCGCGTGTGAATTACGCCCGGTCATCCGGACGCGCCGCGCATATAGGGGGTTTTGCT
>JAEUMC010000010.1 GCA_016793415.1 Devosia sp.
GCACCGGCGCCCAGCCCAGCGCCGTCACCAGCATGGCGGCCCCAAGGATGGCGATCGGCAGCAGCCGGTTGCGCACGCTCCCCAGTTGCAGGTTGCGCTCGGCCAGTGGCAGCGCATCGAGATCGCGTAGTTGCTCGCCCATCTGGCTGCGGCTGCCGCGCAGCAGCACCACATCCCCCTCCTCCAGCCGGATTTGCCCAAGCCGCTCGGAAAAGCGGCGCTCGCGCCGGCTGACCGCGAGGAGGTTGAGGCCTGTCCGCTCGAACAACGCGAAATCGCGGGCCGTGGTGCCCTCGAGCGGCGAGTTCGGCCCGATGATCGCTTCGATGGTGACGAGGTCGAGCCCGGGCGCATGCGTGCGGTCCGACAGCGACAAGCCGCCCCGCTCGATCAGCCGGTCCAGCGCCTCGGGCTCACCTTCGACGATCACCCGGTCGCCTTCGCGCAGCACTGCATCGGGAAACGGCGTACGCCGCCCGCCTTTGGCCGAGACGATGGAGGTTACCATCGCCTTGCCGCCGGCGAGCTTGTGGAGATCGCTCACCGTCTTCTCGAGCGCTGCCGAGCTGGCGCCCACGGTGGCCTCCGTCGTGTAGTTCTTGATCTCGATGGCCTCGCCCACCGCCAGGCCCTCGCGCTTCCGCTCCGGCAGCAGCCAGTAGAAAAAGACGAGGAAGATCACCCCGGCGACGGCGAGCGCCAGCCCGACCGGGGTGAAATCGAACATATGGAAGCTGGTGCCGGTCAGGTCCTCGCGCACCCGCGACACGATGATGTTGGGCGAGGTGCCGATCTGCGTCATCAACCCGCCAAGCAGCGCCGCAAACGACATCGGCATCAGGAAGCGCGACGGCGACACGCCCGAGCGCCGCGCCATCTGGAAGGCGATGGGGATCATGATCGCCAGCGCCCCGATATTCTTGACGAAAGCCGAGAGCACCGCGACCACGGTGACGAGGATCAGCAGTTGCACCCGCGGCGCGGTGACGTTCGGTGCGATCCGCGCCAGCGCGATATCCATGATGCCCGAACGCGACACCGCCGCACTCACCACCAGCGCGCTGCCCACGATAATGACGATATCGTCCGAAAGCCCGGAGAAGGCCTGCTCCGGCGGCACCACCCCGACCAGCACTGCCACCAGCAGCGCCAGCGCCGCCACCAGGTCATAGCGCAGCCTGCCCCAGACGAACGCCACCATCATCAGCGCGACGACGGCAAAGGACAGCAGTTGCGGCAGGGTCATACGGTCGGGCCTCCGGGTCGCCATGCATAACGCGCTTCGCGCCGTCTTCACCCCGTGACGAAAAGAAAAATCGCCGCAGGAACCATTCCGCCGGAGGCAGTTTCGCTGCCACTATCGGAAAAACGCCGTGGAGGATTCGACGTGCCGCAACGCCCCAACTTCGCCCGCCGCGGCCGCAGCCTGCTGCCCGGCCAGGTGTCGGAACTGACCATCATCGATGCCGATGGCAGCAACCGGCAGGTGCTGTTCACCGCCGACGAGATCATCGAGGCGCCGAACTGGACGCCCGACGGCAAGACCCTGGTGTTCAACGCGGGCGGTGAGCTCTGGACCATCGCCGCCGACGACAGCGGCGAGATCGTGAAGCTCGATACCGGCCACCTCAGGGACCTCAACAATGACCACGTGCTCTCGCCCGATGGCAGCACGGTCTATGTGAGTTCCGATAATGGGCACCTCTACTCTGTGCCGATCGCTGGCGGCATGCCGCGCCGGGTATCGAACAGCTACCCGCACCGCCACCACTATTACCTCCACGGCATTTCGCCCGATGGCAAAACCCTGTCCTATGTCGGCATCAACGCCGTCGGCGACAATCAGTGGGCCAAGGTCAACATCTGGACCATCCCCTCGGCCGGCGGCCCCGACACCCAACTGACCGACGTGCTGGTGCCCAATGACGGCGCCGAGTATTCGCCGGATGGCCAGTGGATCTGGTTCAACTCCGAGCAGGGCTCGCCCGGCCACGCCCAGATCTTCAAGATGCGCACCGATGGCTCCGAGCTCACGCAGATCACCTTCGACGAGCGAGTGAACTGGTTCCCGCATTTCGCCCCTGACGGGAAGTCGATCGCCTATCTGAGCTACCCGCCAGGCACCCAGGGCCACCCGGCCGACAAGGACGTGATCCTCCGCTTCATGCGCCCCGACGGCACCGGCACCCGCGACATCGTCGGCTTCAACGGCGGCCAGGGTACGATCAACGTCAACTCCTGGGCGCCGGACAGCCGGCGCTTTGCCTATGTGGCGTATCCGGTGGGGTAGTCCGTTCTGGGGTAGCTAGACGCCGGCCCTCTCCCTCCCCCTTGTGGGGAGGGTAGCGAAGCAGGACTTGGCATTAGCCAAGTCCGTTGCGTAGCTGGGTGGGGGGATACCCCACGCGCGGCGCGTGTGGCCACCCCCACCCTTGATCCCTCCCCACAAGGGGGAGGGAGACCGCCGGCGCCGGCTGCACCTCAAAACTCCCACGCCCGCCCGTCCACCACTTCCTTCATCACGAAGAATGTCCGGGTCTGCCGCACCCCCGGCAGCCCGATCAGTTGCGTGCCGTGCAGGCGGTTGAAATCCGCCATGTCGTGCACGCGGATCTTTAGGAAATAGTCGAAGTCACCAGCCACCAGATGGCAATCGAGCACGAATTTCAGCTTCTCGGCGGCGCTCTCGAAGGCGGCAAAGCTCTCCGGCGTCGAGCGATCGAGCACTACCCCGACCAGTACGAGCGTTCCGAGCTCGACCTTTTGCGGCGCCACCACCGCCCGGAACCCCGAGATATAGCCGGCCTCGATCAGGTGCTGGGTGCGCCGATGGCAGGTCGCGGCGCTGACGCCGACCTCGGCCGCGAGGTCGGCATTGCTGATCCGGCCATCGCGCTGCAGTGCGCGCAACATCCTGAGGTCGATGCGATCGAGGTCACCGTCGGAAGATTCTTTCATAGTTGAGCACTCATCCGGCAGAAAGATCACTCATCTGGCGATCCAGTGCCAGATGCATACATTCTTGCCGCCAACATTGAAAGCACCCCTCGCGCGATAGCTGCTAGCCTCGAGCCAGATCAGAGCTCAAGGAGCCCTACCATGAACCTCGTGAAATTCCCCCGTTACCCGCTGACTTTCGGACCTACGCCGATTGAGAAACTCGAACGCTTGAGCGCCCATCTCGGCGGCAACGTCGAACTCTACGCCAAGCGCGAGGACTGCAATTCCGGCCTCGCCTTCGGCGGCAACAAGCTCCGAAAACTCGAATACATCGTCCCCGATGCCATTGCGTCGGGCGCCGATACGCTGGTGTCGATCGGCGGCGTGCAGTCCAACCATACCCGCATGGTGGCGGCGGTGGCCGCCAAGATCGGCTTCAAGTGCCGCCTGGTGCAGGAGGCCTGGGTGCCGCACGAGGATGCGGTCTACGATCGCGTCGGCAATATCATGCTGAGCCGCATCATGGGCGCCGATGTGCGGCTGGTCGATGATGGCTTCGATATCGGCATCCGCGACAGCTGGAAGCAGGCCATCGCCGAAGTCGAAGCGGCGGGCGGCAAGCCCTACCCGATCCCGGCGGGCGCCTCGGTGCACCCCTATGGCGGCCTCGGCTATGTCGGTTTTGCTGAGGAGGTGCGCGCGCAGGAAGCCGAGCTTGGCTTCAAGTTCGACTACGTTGTCGTCTGCACCGTCACCGGGTCGACCCATGCCGGCATGCTGGTGGGCTTTGCCGCCGACGGTCGCGCCCGCAACGTCATCGGCATCGATGCCTCATGCACGCCGCAGCAGACCCGCGCCCAGGTGCTGGAAATCGCGCAGCGCACTGCCGAGCTGGTCGAACTCGGCCGCCCCATCGTCGGCGACGACGTCGTGCTGCTGGAAGAATACGCCTATCCGGTCTACGGCGTGCCATCGGCGGAAACCAAGGAGGCCATCCGCCTCGTCGGGCGGCTCGAAGGCATGATCACCGACCCGGTCTATGAGGGCAAATCCATGCAGGGCATGATCGACCTGGTCGAAACCGGCTACTTCCCGGAGGGAAGCAAGGTGCTCTACGCCCACCTCGGCGGCGCCCCGGCGCTGAACGGGTATGGCTACGCGTTCCGGAACGGGTGAGCCACCACGGCGCATGCCTTACTGCCCCTCACCCTGACCCTCTCCCCAGAGGGGAGAGGGGACGACAGGATCACGGGCAGTGCCACATCGCCCCCTCTCCCCGCTGGGGAGAGGGTGGGGTTGAGGGGAAGTACTTTCAATGAACACCAACCTCATCGCCTATGCCGGCGCCCGTATCTTCGATGGCGAGGCGTGGCACGATGATGCCGCGCTCGTTGTCGCCGACGGAGTGGTGCATTCCATCGGCGTTGCGCCCGCTACAGCCACGCACGTCACCCTCGACGGCGGGGTGCTGGCGCCCGGGCTGATCGACCTGCAGGTAAACGGTGGCGCCGGGCACCTGGTCGGGCCAGGGACGACGACGGATGACCTGGCGATGGTCTGCGCTACCCATCGCGCGTTCGGTGTCACTGGGCTGCTGCCGACGCTGATCACCGACACAGCCACAGTCACCGATGCGGTGCTGGCAGCCGGGGCAGAAGCGACGCGGCGACATGTGCCGGGCTTTCTCGGCCTGCACCTTGAAGGGCCGCATCTGTCGATGGCGCGGAAGGGTGCGCATGATCCGACGCTGATCCGGCCGATGGACGACGCGGACTTGGTTCGACTGGAGCGAGCGCGCGCCGCCCTGCCCCACCTGCTGCTGACGGTCGCGGCGGAGACGGTGACGCCTGAGCAGATCGCGCGGCTGGTACGGGCCGACATCGTCGTCAGCATCGGGCACTCCGATGCGTCGTTCGAGGTCACCTCGGCGGCGATCAAGACCGGGGCCAGCATGGCGACGCACCTGTTCAACGCCATGAGCCAGATCGGCAACCGCGACCCGGGTGTGGTCGGCGCGGCGCTGCACCATGGCAGCGTGTGGGCCGGGCTGATCGCAGA
>JAEUMC010000118.1 GCA_016793415.1 Devosia sp.
CATAGGCGATGAACAGGGCCGCCACGGTCGAGAGCAGCAGCCCGCCGCCCGTGGTGATGATGCTGTTGATAAGGAGCCGCGGCACATCCATCCGGACGAACGTCTCGACATAGTTCTCGAAGCTGATGTCGAGCGGCAACCCGAGCGGGTTCTGCGCATAGCCGGTGCGGGTCTTCAGCGAGTTGAGGACGGTGAACACCAGCGGATAGAGCGCCATGACGGCCACCACCACGAGAATGAAGGTCACCAGCCATTTGACGATGGTGCGGAGCAGCGGGTTGCTGCCCGGCGCGACTTCAACAGTGGCGGTGTCGGAAGCCAGGCTCATTTACTGGCCTTTCCTTCGGCATACATGCGCCGGACCACGAAGGCCGAGACGATGGCGGCGAACACGAACAGCGCCATGCCGATGGCCGCGCCCTTGCCGCGATTGAGGAACTCGAAGGTGGTGGTGAACACCAGGTACTCGGGCAGCATGGTGGCGCTGCCCGGCCCGCCGCGCGTCAGCGCATAGATCAGCGGGAACATCCAGATCAGCATCGAGGAGGTGCAAAGCACGGTCCAGTAGCCGATCACCGGTTTGAGGAGCGGCGTGACGATCTCGATCAGCAGCCGCCAGAACCCGGCGCCGTCGAGCCGCGCTGCCTCGATCACCTCGTCAGGGACGGTCGACAGGCCCGAGAGGTAGGTCAGCACGCCGAGCCCGAAAAAGCTCCACAGCGCCACCGAGGTCAGCGAGAACAACGCACTGGTCGCCCCGTTCAGCCACTCGATGGCGAAGGGCGCGAGGCCGATGAAGATCAGGAAGGCGTTGAGCGGCCCATCGGGCGCGAGGATCTGCCGGAACATGATGCCGACGACGATCGGCGCGATCATGTAGGGCAGGAAGTAGATGGCCCGGAACGCCTTCCAGCCTGGCGAGCGTTGGAAGATCAGCAGCGCCAGCACCAGCGGCAGGAAGATCCACACCGGCAGCGTCACGAACACCAGAGCCGCGTTCTTGAACGAGGTGGCGAACACCGGGTCCTTGAACATCGAGGCGTAGTTGGCGAACCAGGCGAACTTCGGCTCCTCGAAGCCGCGCGTCTGGTAGAGGCTGAGGATGAAGGCCCGCACCAGCGGCACCAGCTTGAAGATCACCGCCAGCGCGATACCCGGCACCACCAGCGCAATGCCAAGGATCAGCTCGGGCCGCATCCGGCGTTTCTTGCGGGTCAGGCCACTGCTCTGGTCGATCTGGGTCATGGATTGTCCGGATGGTCGATGCGGCACCGCAGCCGATGGTCCGGTGCGGGAAGAGTACCCCCACCCCTGCCCCCTCCCCGCAAGGGGGAGGGAGACGCTCGCACCGGCATCAGTGTTTTGGTCTCCTCCCCCCTTGCGGGGGAGGGACAGGGTGGGGGGCTCTTTCCGAGCCGAACCGTCCCCCTACTGCGCCTTGCTCGGGCTCTCCTCGAGCGCCGTCTGCATCTGCGCCGTCCAGTCCGCCACGCTGAGCGTGCCAAGCGTCACTTCCTGCCAGCCGCGCGCCAGGGCGTCGGCTTCCTGGCCGGAGAGCAGCACGCCGACATGCAGGGTCGGCGTCTTGATGATCTCCTGGATCTGCGCCAGCGCCTGCGACTTCGGCAATGCGTTCGGATCGACGTTCTTGTTGAGCGAGATGCCGCCGGCGACGCTGGCGAGGAGGTTGGCGTTCTCGACCCCGGCGACGAACTTGACGAACTTGAAGCCCGCTTCCTGCTTGGTGCTCCACGGCGTGACGCCGAACACCGAGCTCTCGGTGCCGCTGAAGCTGTGGGCCAGCGGCGCATCGGCCACCAGCACCGGCCAGCTCATCGCCCCGACATTCTCATCGCCCAAAGCCGCCCCGAACGCTGCCCAGTTCACCGCGTCGGCGATGATGGTCGAGGCAAACGCCGCGTTGCCGCTCTGGAAGATATCGGCGCCGTCGGGGAGCATCGAGATCGAGGGGGAGCTGGAATTGATCCAGCCGCGTGTCGTGCCGATCGAGGCCATGGCTTCGAGGATCGACACCATCTTGGGGTCGGTCCATGGCATCTTGCCCACCATGATGGCGCGCATGTCGTCTTCGGTGAGGAAGTTGCGGGCGACTTCCGGGAAGTTCCAGTAGGCCGGGAACACCCCGGTCATGCCGTGCGCCAGGCAGGTCTTGCCGATCGCCGTCACCGCCTTGCAGGCGGCATCCATCTCGTCCCAGGTCCTGGGCGGGTTGGCGGCGTCCAGCCCGGCTTCCGTCAGCACCGCCTTGTTGTAGTACATCACATTGCCCTGGTAGCCGAACGGCAACCCGTAGCAGGGCTGGGTGGTGTCGTAGTTGAGGCAGCCGCCCGAATAGGTGATCAGGTCACCCGCCGCGGCGAGCACGTCCTCGGGCAGCTGCACATAGGCGCTGCGCCGGTCGAACAGCTCGAGGCCGGCATTGTTCTCCATCACATCGGGACCGCTCTTGGTCGCGATATAGGGACCCTGGACGCTCGGATAGCGGTCGAACGGCACCGTCTCGAGTTCGACCTTCACATCCGGATTGGCCTTCTCAAACGCGGCGACGAGTTGCGTCCAGTATTCGGGCCCGCCCGGCTGCCAGTTGAGTACGCGGATGGTGGTGACGTCCTGCGCCAGCGCCGGCGCCAGCATGGCGGTCAGCGCCACCGCGCCGGCGGCAATACGCCAAGCCTGCTTCGAAACAACTCTCATCTGAAATCCCTTCCTCTGATGCCCGGCGCCGGCTGAGGCCGTGGCGCCGTTGTCCCCTGTCGACACACCCCTCGGACGCGCATCTCCACATCCCGTGTCAGTGCCCTGACGCTAGCACGACAAGTTTCCAATATGAAAGTGTAATTTCTTATACAAAAGTCTGTCAGCTTGACGGTTGGGCCGGTGG
>JAEUMC010000145.1 GCA_016793415.1 Devosia sp.
ATCCGTGCTCATTATCGGTGCTGTCGCGAAGTATGCGTCTAGGCCGAGCCCGGCCGCCGCGAACGATATTCGCCGCCTCCAATCGCGGCGGCTCAGGAGATGACAATGCAGTACGTGCCCCTCGGAACCACCGGCATCCAGGTGTCCCGCCTCGCCTTCGGCTGCTCGAGCTATGGCTCGAAGGACTGGATGCCCTGGGCACTCAGCGAAGAGGAGGCGCAGGAGCACTACCGGGCGGCATTCGAAGCCGGCTTCACCTTCTTCGATACCGCCGACTCCTATTCGAGCGGGCTCAGCGAGGAGATCCTCGGCCGCGCCATCAGGCGCTTCGGCAGCGGCCGAGATCGCGTGGTGATCGCGACGAAAGCGTTCGGGGCGATGGGGCCGGACCTCAACCAGAAGGGGCTCTCGAAAAAGCACATCCGGCACGCCGTCGACGACAGCCTGCGGCGGCTCGGCACCGACTATATCGACCTCTACCAGATCCACCGGCTCGACCCGCTGACGCCGTTCGAAGAGGTGATGGAGGCGCTCGATGGCCTGGTGCGCGCCGGCAAGGTGCTGCATCTGGGCGCTTCCAGCATGCATGGCTGGCAGTTCATGAAATTGCAGGGCATCGCCGAGCACAACGGGCTCACCCGGTTCGTCTCGATGCAGAACAAATACAACCTGCTCTATCGCGAGGAGGAGCGCGAAATGCTGCCGCTCTGCCTCGACCAGGGCGTGGCGGTGATCCCCTACAGCCCGCTGGCGCGCGGCCTCCTCGCCGGCAGCCGCCGCGCCGGCTCGGAACGCTCCAAGGTGGTGCAGGATTTTATCGGTGCCGCCGACGAAGCGGTGGTCGACCGGGTGGTGGCGCTGGCCGAGCGGCGCGGGGTGAAGCCGGCGCAGATCGCGCTCGCCTGGCTGCTCGACAATCCTGCCGTCACGGCGCCGATCGTCGGGGCAACCAGGCCGCACCATATTGCCGATGCGGTCGCCGCCCTCGACATCGCGCTATCGCCGGTTGAACGTACCGAACTGGAAGAGGTGTACCAGCCGCAGCAGGTGAACTTCCACCGCAACGAGGCGCCGACGCCGGGCCAGACCGCCGCGGGTGACGTACTTGCGCTGTTGCGACGCCGGTGATCCGGTCACATTCAACTGACATACAACGGCGCGTTGCCCGCGCCCCTCGGAGACCTGAACATGGTTGACTATCGCTACCTCGGCCGCAGCGCGCTGAAGGTGTCCCCGCTGTCGCTTGGCACGATGATGTTCGGTCAGCAGACGCCCGATCCCGAAGCGTTCCGGATCATCGACAAGGCGCGCGAGCAGGGGATCAACTTCATCGACACCGCCGACGTCTATGGCGACGGGGCGAGTGAGCGGGTGGTGGGGCAAGGCATAAAGGCGAGCCGCGACCACTGGGTGCTGGCGACCAAGTTCGTCAACTCGGCGAGGAAGGGCCCCAATATCGGCGGCTACTCGCGCAAATGGGTGATCGAGACGGTCGAGAACTCGCTGAGGCGGCTGGGCACCGACTATATCGACCTGCTCTATTTCCACCGCGCGGTGTTCGACGCGCCGCTCGAGGAGCCGGTGCGCGCCATCGCCGACCTGATCCGTGCCGGCAAGCTCCGCTATTTCGGGGTCTCCAACTTCCGGGGCTGGCGCATTGCCGAGGTGGCGCAGCTCGCCGACCAGCTCGGCATCGACCGCCCCGTTGCCAGCCAGCCGCTCTACAACATCGTCAACCGCACGGCTGAAGCCGAGCAGCTGCCGGCGGCCCACCATTACGGCCTCGGCGTCGTCTCCTATTCGCCGTTGGCGCGCGGCGTCCTGACGGGCAAGTACCAGCCTGGACAGGAACCCGCCGCCGACACCCGTGCCGGTCGAGGCGACAAGCGCATCCTCGAAACCGAGTGGCGGCCGGAATCGCTCGCCATCGCGCAGCAGATCGCCGCACATGCGCGAGCCAAGGGGATCGAGGCCGCCGACTTTGCGCTGGCCTGGGTGCTCAACAACAAGCTGGTGAGCGCCGCCATCACCGGCCCCCGCACCGAGGCGCATTGGGACAGCTATGTCCGGGCGCTCGACGTCAGGCTGGATGCCGAGGACGAGGCCCTGGTCGACCGGCTGGTCACCCCCGGCCACGCCTCCACGCACGGCTTCACCGATCCGGGGCATCCGGTCGAAGGGCGAGTGGCGCGCTAGGCGAGGGCGGCCGACGCCCGCGCCTGGCCTTCGACCCAGGCATAGGTCTTTTCCAGCCCGGCCCGCAGCGGTATGCTGGGGCGCCAGCCCAGACTTTGTTCGATGAAGCGGTTGTCGGAGGAACGGCCGCGCACGCCGGTGGGTCCGGTGATGTGGCGCTTCAGCAGGCGCTTGCCGGCAATCTCGGCCACCATGTCCACCAGCTGGTTGATGCTGACCATCTCGTCGGAGCCGATATTGACCGGGCTCGCGACCGCCGAGCGGGCGAGGCGGAGCGAGCCCTCGAGGCACTCATCGACATAGAGGAAGGTGCGGGTCTGTTCGCCATCACCCCAGACCTCGATCTCGTCGCCATCACGCGCTTCAGCCACCTTGCGACAGATGGCGGCCGGGGCTTTCTCGCGGCCACCGCGCCACGCGCCTTCCGGTCCGAAGACGTTGTGATAGCGGGCGATGCGCGCCAGCATGCCATGGTTGCGGGCGTGCGCCAGGTAGAGCCGCTCGGAGAACAGCTTCTCCCAGCCATATTCGCTGTCAGGATCGGCCGGATAGGCGGATTCCTCGCTGCAGTCGGGATGATCGGGATCGACCTGGTTGCGCGCCGGGTAGATGCAGGCGGAAGACGAATAGAACAGACGACCGGCGCGGATGCGCTCGCAGTTGATGGCGACGTTGAGGTTGATCGCAGCGGAGTTCTGCATGATCGCCGCATCATTCTCGCCGGTAAAGATGTAGCCGGCGCCACCCATGTCGGCCGCCAGCTGATAGACCTCATCGTAACCACGGTCGAAGACCTCGGCGCAGGCCAGCGGATCCCGCAGGTCGGCGATGAGGAAGCGCTGGGCCGCCGAGGCCGAGAATTCCGGCCGCTTCAGGTCGGCGCCGTGCACCTCGTTGCCCTCTCTCGCCAGCCGGCGGACCAGGTGCGAACCGATGAAGCCACCGGCCCCCAGAACCAGTACCCTGCCCATCACGATGTCCCTCACATCCTGAAGATCGGCGCCATCAACCCGTCGATCCGACGAAACGCCACTATATCGCAATCGGCGCCGGGGTAACGCCGATTGTCGTCCTCCAGACGCTCGACGAGCCGCCGCCAGCTCATCGGAATGATCCGCGGGCGCTGGCGATCGACGACGGCCGCGGCAAAGCCGAAGGTGTCGAGCAGCGCCGCAAGCTCGGCAGTGCGCCGTCCGCCGACGGCGAGGGCGCTCGGGGACACCTCGCAGAACAGCGCAATTTCCTCGGGGTAACTGGTCAGCAGCGTTCGCGCGCCGTTCAGGACGTCGATCTCGCTACCCTGCACGTCGAGCTTGACGACCAGGGGGCGTGCGCGGCTCAGCCCCTCGTACTCGTCGAGCCGCCGCACCTGCACGCTGGTCGAGCCGGATCGATCGGAATTGGGCAGGAGGCTGTTGTCGCCGCGGTTCACCTCGTTGAGGTAGAGGGTCGCCTCACCGGTCCGGTCGGCGAGGGCGCAGTCGTTGATGGTGACGTTGTCGAGGTGGTTGGCGGAGACATTGACCCTGAGCTTGCTCAGATGGGCGGGATCAGGCTCGAAACTGTGAACCTGCCCGCGGCGGGCCAGCACATGCGCGGCGACCAGGGTGAACCAGCCGATATTGGCGCCGATATCGACGAAGTCGGCCGGCGCGCGGAGCATGTTCACCAGCAGAGCAGTATTGCTGGCCTCCCAACTGCTCCAATCCTCTATCGCCCTGGAGACGAACACATCGCCCCGACCATGCGTTTCCATCTGGAAGCGCGGCAGGCCGAGCAGGTCGATCATCACCGGCGGCGCCGCATCTGCCGGCGGATCACTCATTGGCGTGGATGAT
>JAEUMC010000146.1 GCA_016793415.1 Devosia sp.
AGTAGGTCTCGCCGGGGTAGAGCGTCGATGGCCGCTCGAGATGGGCGCCCTGGGCTTTGCCGTCGGAGGCGATTCCGCCCTGGCCGAAGGCGGCGACGGCGCAGTCGCCGGTGCCGCAGGCGGCCATGGCCGTGCCGGTCCACAGCGTGGCGGTGACGACGAGCAGTGCAATCTTCAACATTTTCTTCCTCCTCGGCGCCGGGTGCGGCGCCCAACAATTGGATCGGCGCTAGACGAACAGCTCGGTGAAGGCGTAGCTGCGCACGTCGACGAGTCCCAGGTCGGTGAGCCGGAGCTCGGGGATCGTCGGCAGCGCGGCGAACATGTGCTGGATCATGGCGTTGTGCACGGTGCAGCCGCACTGCACCATGGCAGCGAGCACGCGCTGCGATTTGGCGGCGACGATCTCGGCCGGTTCATCCGACATCATGCCGGCGATCGGCAGCTCGACCAGCGCCAGCTCCTCGCCGCGACTGACCACGATGAAGCCGCCGCCCACCTGCTGCAGCCGGTTGGCGGCGAGCGCCATGTCCTCGCGGCTGGTGCCGACGACGATCATGTGGTGGCTGTCATGGGCGACGGTCGCGGCGACGGCGCAGGGCGCGGTGTAGCCGAAGCCCGACACGAACCCGTTGACCACCCGGCCGGTGCCGCGATGCCGCTCGACTACCGCGAGCTGCGCCACATCCTGCGCGGGATCGGCGGGCACGATCCCATCCTCCACCGCCAGCGTGCGCTCGAGGGCGCGGGTATTGGTCTTGTTCTCGATGATGCCGATGACCCGTGCCGTCACCGAGTTGCGGCCCTCGGGGGCGCTAATGGCGAAATCCTCGGCGACCAGGTGCCGGCCGACCTTCACCGTGCCGCGGGCAAAACCGGGATAGTCGTAGCGCGGCAGCGCGTGGGTCAGCTTGCCGTGCTCGGCCAGCACCGTGCCGTGCGCCATGACCATCTCCATCGGCAGGGTGACGAGATCGGAGGTGATGATCAGGTCGGCGCGGCGGCCCGGAGTGATCGAACCGAGCTCGCGCTCGAGGCCGAAATGCGTTGCCGTGTTGAGGCTCGCCATCTGGATGGCGGTGACCGGCGGGACGCCGTGCATGATGGCGTAGCGGACCACGTGATCGATATGCCCATCGGTGACGAGGGTGAGGGCAAAGCGATCGTCGGTGCACAGGATGAAGTTGCGCGAGTCGAGGCCCTGTTCGGTGATGGCCTTGATCTGCGGGGCGACATCGTACCAGGCCGAGCCGAAGCGCAGCATGGCGCGCATGCCCTGGCGGACGCGCGCGATGCCGTCCTCGAGTCTGGTGCCTTCATGGTCATCGGCGGGGCCGGCGGCGAGGTAGGCGAGGAAGGGCCGGCCGAGATCGAGCGCGGCGTAGTGGCCGCCGACATTCTTGCCCGATCGCTGGGTGGCGGCGATCTCGGCCATCATCTTGGCATCGTTCGCGGCGACGCCGGGAAAGTTCATCATTTCACCCAGCCCGATGATGTTGGGCCAGGTCAGCGCTTCGGCGACATCGTGTTCGTCGAGGCTGGCGCCGGTGGTTTCGAGCCCGGGCGCCGCAGGCACGCAACTGGGCATCTGGACGAACACATTGGTGGGCATGGCGGCCGCCTCGTCATGCATCAGGCGAACGCCGGGGAGCCCGAGCACGTTGGCGATCTCGTGCGGATCGATGAACATCGTCGTGGTGCCATGCGGGATGACGGCGCGGGCAAATTCGGTGACGGTGACGAGGCCGCTTTCGACATGCATATGCGCGTCGCAGAGCCCCGGCACGAGATAGCGGCCGCCAGCATCGACCACCTTCGTGCCTTCGCCGATCGTATGGCTGGCGTCGGCCCCGACATAGGCGAAGCGACCGGCTTTGACTGCAATGTCGGTGTGCGGGATGATCTCGCCGGAATAGACGTTGACCCATTTGCCGTTGCGGATCACGAGGTCCGCCGGTGTGCGGCCCATGGCGACGTCGACAAGCTCGGGTGCGGTCCTCGACCAGGATTGAAGCATGACAGGTTCCTTCGAATGGAGACGATGCCGGCGCCCCTTCGCACGACTGGAGACAAGGGGCGCCGGGAGGCGTTACTGGGTCTGGGCGACGAGCGCTGCCGCAAGCAGGGCGACGAACCACATGACCGGCTTTACATCACCCGCCCGGCCGCAGACCAGCTTGATCAGCACATAGGCGATGATGGCCAGTGACAGGCCGAGGGTGATCGAGAATGTCAGCGGGATCAGCACGATGGCGAGGAAGGCAGGGATCGCCTCGTCGATGTCGGTCCAGCGGATCTTGCTCATCGGTTCGGACATGAAGAGACCGGTGAGGATCAGGACCGGTGCGGTTGCCACGGCCGGAACCAGCGACAGGAGCGGCGACAGGAACAGGAACGGCACGAACAGCAGCCCGGCGACGAGGGCGACGAGACCG
>JAEUMC010000151.1 GCA_016793415.1 Devosia sp.
GACTACTCCTCTATCCTGATCAAGGCGCTGGCCGATCGCTTCGCCGAGGCCTTTGCCGAGCTGATGCACGAGCGGGTGCGCAAGGAGTTCTGGGGCTATGGCGCCTCGGAAACCTTCGCGCCGACCGAGCTGGTCGGCGAGCCGTACCAGGGCATCCGCCCTGCCCCCGGCTATCCGGCGCAGCCCGACCACACCGAAAAGACCACGTTGTTCCACCTGCTCAATGCCAAGCAGCGCATCGGGGTGGAACTGACCGAGAGCTACGCCATGTGGCCCGGCTCATCGGTGTCGGGCATCTACCTCAGCCACCCCGAGAGCTTCTATTTCGGCGTCGCCAAGGTGGAGCGCGACCAGGTCGAGGACTATGCCAAGCGCAAGGGCATGGCGATCCGCGAGGTCGAGCGCTGGCTTGGCCCGATCCTCAACTACACCCCGAGCTCGGACAAGGAGGGCGCATGACCTCCTCTGCCCCCTATGCCCGCCGCGCCACCTCGGTGCCGGTGATCGTGGTCACCGATAAGGCCGCCCTGGCCCGCTTCGGCGGCCGAGATACCGCCGTGGTCCATCTCGACCCGCCGCTGCACGCGCACGAGCCGGGCACCGAGTGCATTGCCTGCGAAAGCCGCGGCAATGTGCGGGTGCTGCTGTTCGAGCTGCAGGAGAAGGTGCGGCTGGGGATGGCCGAGCCGTTCCTGCGCGTGGTGGTGGACGCCACCGACGTCGACGACCGTGCGGCCGTTGCGGACGCCATCGTCCCCGGCAAACTCCCAGCCTTCGGGCTCCGCGACTTCACTGTGGCGCGCAACTTTCATTTGGCGGAGGTGGTCTGATGGCCGCGCTCGATCTGTTCCTCCGGCCCGCGGCCGACAATGTTCATCCGATGAGCCGGGCAACGCTGCTGGCGTTCGACACTGCTGAGCGCGCCCAGCGCCTCAGCGAGCAGCAGGACGCTATCCGCGCGCGGCTGGCTGCGACGCCGGACCCGCGCGACTGGCATAACCAGGTCGGGATGATCGTCGCCGAACTTCGGCGCGCCGGCCATGCCCTGCATCGCGACGGCGACACCCAGAACTGGCTTGGCGAATCCGGCCATCTTGGTGTCAGTTTTTGCCGCTCCGGCAACACCGTGCTCGACTGGCAAGCTTAGCGCTTTCAGGAAAGTTGCAGACTTTCCGGTTCGATCAGCCCCGACAAGTACAGCGCCACCAAATCTCAGTATTGCTTGCAGCCCGGCCCTGCCGCGCTAAGCTACGCTCACGCCTGCAGATCGGGCGTGTCCGCTTGAGGGGGCGTGGCAATGGCAGAGCATCCGGATCCGTTCTCGGTCAATGTCGGGAGCAAGCTGCTTTTCGGCTCGATCATGTTGATGGGCCTCGGCCTCATCGGCGCCATTCTCGGGCCGTTGCTGACCGCCTTCAGTCCGAACGCCACGCCCGAAGCAATCGGGGGCGCCGTGGGACCGGGGATCATGCTGCTGATCGGCGGCGTGGTGCTCGGCATCATCGCCGGCATCTTCCTTGGCTATGCCAACGGCAAGTACCCACCCTCACGGCGCTAATGCGCGTGCTCGGTCAGGCTGCAGCGGCGCAGCGGTTCTGCTTACCCACTGGCGTCATCCCCGCGAAGGCGGGGACCCAGTGGGATCTCTCAGCTTCAGCGGGTGATGCGGGATCCCACTAGGTTCCCGCCTTCGCGGGAATGACGCCGGTGGGGATGGAAGCGCCGTACTTAGCCTAATGCGCGTGCTCGGTCACGCACTCGCCGTGATCGGCCAGCACTTCGATGATCCGGCAGTCGCAGATGCGGCCGTGGCCGCATTCCTCGACCATGCGGTTGAGCTCCCCGCGCAGCGCCGTGAGGCTGGCGATGCGGCGATCGATCTCGGTCAGGTGGTTGCGGGCGATGCTGTCGGCCTGGTGGCATGAGGCCTGCGGCGACGCAGCCATCTCCAGCAGCTCGCGGATATCCTCGACCTCAAAGCCGAGTTCGCGCGAGTGGCGGATGAAATTCAGCCGCTCGACTTCGGGCTTGCCGTAGCGGCGCTGATTGCCTTCGGTGCGCGGCGGCGACGGCAGCAGCCCGATCTGCTCATAGAAGCGGATGGTCGGGACCTTGACGCCGGTGCGCCTGGACAGTTCGCCGATCGGCAGATTCATCGCTTTGGCCTCTTGATCCTCTAGTGGCTAGAGGTCCTAGATGTATGCGGACATGATGAAGAATCCAAGGAGCGCCGCATGTCCGAGGCCGCCGAGAAGCTGAAATTCCGCGTTGGCGGCATGGATTGCGCTGCGTGCGTCACCAAGATCGAGAACGCCGTCGGCCGGCTGCCGGGTGTTGGCGAGGTCGGTGTTTCGCTGCCCAATGGTACGATGACGGTCACCCGCACCGGCGACATCGCCAAGGGTGCCATCGAGCGGCAGGTCAAGGCCCTCGGCTACCAGATCGCCCCGCAGAAGTCCGGCGCGGCCGCCACGATGGACCACGCCGACCATGGGCATGATCACGGCCATGACCACTCCGATCACAACCATGACCACGATCACGCCGACCACGACCATGACACGGGACATGCCGAGATCATCGATGGCCCCTGGTGGAAGACGCGCAAGGCGCTGCTGACCTTCATCTCCGGCGGTGCCTTGCTGGTCGCCTATATCGCCGGACAGCTGTTCCCGTCGATCGGGCATTGGGCCTTCCTCCTCGCCATGGTGGTGGGCCTGATTCCGGTGGCGCGGCGGGCCGTGGTTGCCGGTATGACCGGCACGCCCTTCTCGATCGAAACGCTGATGACCATCGCCGCGGTCGGTGCGGTGTTCATCGGCGCCACCGAGGAAGCGGCGACCGTAGTGCTGCTGTTCCTCATCGGCGAACTGCTCGAGGGTGTTGCGGCCGGCCGGGCGCGCGCCTCCATCCGCGGCCTCGCCGACCTCGTGCCGAAGCTGGCCCTGGTCGAGAGGGACGGCGGAACCACTGAAGTGCCAGCCGCCGCACTCGCCGTCGGCACGATCATCCTGGTGCGCCCCGGCGACCGCATCGCCGCCGATGGCGTGATCGTCGACGGCAGCTCTGCCATCAACGAGGCGCCGGTCACCGGCGAGAGCGTGCCAAAGACCAAGGGCCCGAGCGACGAGGTGTTCGCCGGCACCATCAATGCCGATGCCGTGTTGCGCGTGCGGGTGACGGCGGCCGCGGCCGACAACACCATTGCCCGCGTCGTCCGGCTGGTCGAGGAGGCACAGGAGAGCAAGGCGCCGACCGAGCGCTTCATCGACAGGTTCTCGAAATACTACACGCCGGGCGTGCTGGTGGTGGGCGCGCTGGTCGCCATCCTGCCGCCGCTGCTGGCGGGCCAGCCCTGGGACGAGTGGATCTACAAGGGCCTCGCCATCCTGCTGATCGGTTGCCCCTGTGCACTGGTGATCTCGACACCTGCCGCGATCGCCGCGGGCCTCTCGGCCGGCGCACGCCGGGGGTTGCTGCTGAAGGGCGGCGCAGTGCTCGAGCAGCTGCGCCGGATCGATACCGTGGCGCTCGACAAGACCGGCACGCTCACCGAAGGCAAGCCGCAGGTGACCGATGTCGTTGGCATCGGGCGCTCCGAGGGTCAGGTCCTCTCGCTCGCAGCGGCGCTGGAGACTGGCTCGAGCCACCCCTTGGCCCTCGCTGTGCTGGCCCGCGCCGCGATCGACAAGGCGTTCGTGCCGCCCGCGGCAGGAGCCAAGGCGGTGCCCGGCAAAGGCGTCACCGGCAAGGTCGGCGGCGAAGAGCTGTTTCTCGCCTCGCCCAAGGCGGCCGAAGAGCGGCTGTCCTTCGATGCGGCGCTGCGTGACCGGATCGGCGAGCTCAACGATGCCGGCAAGACCGTCTCGGTGCTGCTGGTGGGCGCAGAAGTTGCCGGCCTCCTCGCCATCCGCGATGAACCACGGGCCGATGCTGCCCTCGGCATCGATCGGCTGGACGACGAGGCGGTGCGCACCGTGATGCTCACCGGTGATAACGAGCGCACCGCCAAGGCCATCGGCGCCGATCTAGGCATCGAGGTGCGTGCCGGCCTCCTGCCGGAGGACAAGCAGCGCATCGTCCGGGAGTTGCAGCAGCAGGGCCGCGTGGTGGCCAAGGTCGGCGACGGCATCAACGACGCCCCTGCCCTCGCCGCGGCCGATATCGGCATCGCCATGGGCGGTGGCACCGACGTGGCGCTCGAAACCGCCGACGCCGCCATCCTCCACGGCCGCGTCGCAGACATCGCCAACATGATCGGGCTGTCGAAGGCGACAATGGGCAACATCGCCCAGAACATTACCGTGGCGCTGGGGCTGAAGGCGGTGTTCCTGGTGACCACGATCATCGGCGTGACGGGGCTATGGCCGGCGATTCTCGCCGATACCGGCGCCACTGTGCTGGTCACCATCAACGCGATGCGGCTGCTGGGCTGGAAGGGAAAGTAGCGGTTCGGCTTCCAATGCCACAAACAACAACGGCTCCCCGAGGGGAGCCGTTTGTTTTGGACTGCAGGATCTCGAGAGAACCTGGTGCGGTCGAGAAGACTCGAACTTCCACGCCTTGCGGCACAGCGACCTCAACGCTGCGCGTCTACCAATTCCGCCACGACCGCACGCCGAGGTAGAAGCAACGCCGGAACCGGCGAAGCGAGGCAGCGTGTAGCAATGCTCGTTGGCGGGTGCAAGCGATTAATTGCCGTTATGCAAACGCTCGCC
>JAEUMC010000170.1 GCA_016793415.1 Devosia sp.
GACGACCGGGGACAGACCATGGTGGAGCTCGGCCGTGGCCAGCCAATCCAGGTACATCGGAATGTCCGGCAGGCGGACCGGATGATTTTCGCCGCCGATGCAGAAGCGGATGAACTGGAACAGCTCGTCATAGCGGACCTCCCGGCCGCTCTCAGGCTCACTCACCGTCCTTGTGACCATGCGCCGGATCGACAGCACATTGCCCAGGTACTGCTCGACTTCGCGCACGGAATTGCGAAAGCTGTCGAGCACGAGATCGGCATAGGTCTCCGACCGGCTCTCATCGTCTGAATAGACGTAGCGGGTCATCGCCGAGCGTCGCCTTTCCGGCGGGCGATAGGTGAGGATCAACGCATGCTGGCTTTCGTAATGGCCGCGCTCTGCCTCAAAATGCCGGCGGCGCTCATCGTCGATCGCCCGCGTCACGGCGTCCGGAAAGAAGCAGTCGGCTGCCGTGGGGTAAGCCGTCGTCGGCACGCGGACGGCGTCGACCTGAATCATCCAGCCGGAGCCGAGCTTGGCCAGCACCGCATTGATCTGGCGCGAGACCTCGTTGCGCTCCTGGTTGGTCGAGCTCTCCGAATCCGGTCCGGCAAAATACCAGCCCGCCATCAGCGAGCCGTCCTTGAGCAGGATCACGCCATCGGCGACGAGGCCGGCATAGGGCACGAGATCGGCGAAGGACGGGCCGGAGTTCCGGAAGCGGCGCAGCGCAACCATGGTGGTCAGTACCTCCGCCAGGGGGTGGAGGTCGGCCGGTAGTTCGGGCGGTAACCGACATGGCGCACATAGACCTGTCGCATCATCGGGTCGGCTTTGGCCATCATGCGCAGCGCGCCGATGACGACGATCCAGATCGCGATCCCGAACAAGGCAGCGTACCAGGTCAGCACCACGAAGGTGAGGATCGCCGTCGCGAGCCCCGTCAGCAGCACCAGCTCGCGATCCGCACCCATCAGATGGTTCGGTCGCGACAGTGCCCGATGGATGCGCGATCGCGCGAGGGGAATGCTGGCCTCAGCCATGGCGCAGCTCCCCTGCCCTCTCCCGCGGCGCCTCGTCGGCGGGAGTACCGATCGAGGCGCCGCTCGCGCTGAACAGGCCGACGATCTGGGTGGCGCCTAGGAGGATGCCGGCGACCAGTACGACGTACATGAGCCTGCGCGCGAAATCGTTGAGTTCGCCGCCGAAGATCAGCATGCCGCCGGCTATTGCCACGGCCGCGAGGGCGATGAAGCCGGCGACGGGTCCGGTGATCGATTCTTGAATCTGTTGCAGCGGGCCTTCCCACGGCAGGCCACCGCCGCCCGAGCTCGCCAGCGCCGGCGTCGCCAGGACAAGGCACAGCGCGGCGAGCGTGAGGCCGGCGGTTGCGGTTCTGCGGATGTCATGCGGCATGGCTGTCCTCGTCGAGCTGGGCGCTGTGGATTGTCTGGTAGGCGGAGCCGTTGAAGCCGTTGACGCGCATCACGTCGCGCACGCGCCGGCTCTTGCCGGCCCGCTCGATCGAGACGACGAGGTCAACAGCTTCGCCAATGACGGCGTGCATGGGTTGCTGGCTGACCTCGGCGGTGAGCTGCTCGAGGCGCCGAAGCGCCGACAGCGTGCTGTTGGAGTGGATCGTCGTGACGCCGCCCGGATGACCAGTGTTCCAGGCCTTCAGCAGCGTGAGCGCGGCACCGTCGCGGACCTCGCCGACGATGATGCGGTCCGGCCTGAGACGCATCGTCGACTTCAGTAAGCGCGCCATGTCGACAGCATCGCTGGTGTGCAGCGCCACGGCATTCTCGGCCGCGCAGCGGATCTCGGCGGTGTCCTCGAGGATCACCATGCGGTCCTGCGGCGCCGAGGAGACGATCTCGGCGATCACCGCATTGGCGAGAGTCGTCTTGCCCGAACCGGTGCCGCCGCAGATAACGATGTTCAAGCGGGCCGCTATGGCTTCGCGGATCGCGGCAGCCTGGAGCGGCGTCATGATCCCCTCGCGGATGTATTCATCGAGTGGAATGAGGCGGGACGCGCGCCGACGGATCGTGAAGCTCGGTGCCGCCACGATCGGGGGTAACAGGCCTTCGAAGCGGTGTCCGCCAATCGGCAGCTCGCCCGAGATGATCGGGCGGTCGGTGTCGGCTTCACTCTGCAGGGCGTGAGCGACGCTGCCGATGATGATCTCGGCCGCGCCTGGCTGGAGCGCCGTGAGCATCTCCATCCCCTGCCCCAGCCGCTCGACGAAGAGACGGCCGTCAGGATTGACCATGATCTCGACAACGCTGGTGTCGTCGAGGGCCCGGCAAATTGCATCGCCAAGTGCATCGCGGAGCTTGCGGATGAGCCGATGCCGCGACGCACTGATCGGCGCCTCGCCTGCGCCCGGCGCTGCCTGCTCTTCCGCCCCCGATTGCCCCGCCATCTTGTGGTCCGCGCCCCGCTAACTCGACGGGTCGGAATATGGCCGGAGGGCGGCGGAACGGTCACCCCGGCGTTTCTGCCGGGTTACGGTGCGTCTCTTGAGTCG
>JAEUMC010000433.1 GCA_016793415.1 Devosia sp.
CTGGTGCTGCTGATCGGGTTTGCGGCGGACCTGCTGCAGCGCTTCATCGATCCGCGGCTGCGCGGCCGGGCGCACGCGGCATGAGCGCCGTTGCAGCCATCGCTCGCCGGCCGCGCACCTCGCTGACCCTGTGGATCGGGCTGGCGCTGGTCGGCATCCATGTCGCGGTGGCGCTGCTGAGCCTCGTGTGGACGCCCTACGATCCGACCGGGATGACCGGCGGGCGGCTGGCGCCGCCATCGTGGGCGCATTGGGCCGGGACCGACCGGCTGGGGCGGGATTTCTTCACCCAGATCATGATCGGCTCGCGCATCGCGCTGATCGTCGGCACCAGCGCGGTAGCGGTCGGAGCGCTGATCGGGGTGACGCTCGGCATGCTGGCGGCGTTCGCGACGCGGCTGCTCGACGATGCGCTGGCGGCGACGCTCGACATCCTCATCGCCTTCCCGACGCTGCTGATCGCCATGCTGGTGGTGGCGGCGAGCGATACGGCCAGCCTCGGCACGGCGGTCCTGGCGCTCGGTATCGCGCTGTCGGCGATCGTGGCCCGACTGACCCGCATCCTCGCCAAGCGGGTGCTGCTGATGGACTACATCACGGCCGCACGGACCTCGGGCACCTCCTGGCTCGGCATCGTGTTCCAGCATGTGCTGCCCAACATCTGGCCGACACTGTCGGTCAACTTCGCGCTGCAGTTCGGGCTGGCGGTGATCGCCGAGGCGTCGCTCAGCTATCTCGGGCTGGGCGCTCCACCGCCCAACGCCTCGTGGGGCCGGCTGCTGCAGGAGGCACAGGGCACCGTCTACACCGCGCCGATCGGGGCAATCGCGCCCGGCATTGCGCTGCTGTCGCTGGTGATCGGGGTGAACCTGCTCGCCGACGGGTTGCGCGATATCGCCGATCCGACCCGGAGGGTGTCGCGATGAGCTTGCTCACTATCGACGGGCTGAACCTCACCATCGACGGCAAACCGCTGGTTTCGAACCTGTCCTTGTCGATCGGGCCCGGCGAGCGGCTGGGGCTGATCGGCGAGAGCGGCTCGGGCAAGTCGCTGACGGCGATGGCGGCCACCGGGTTGTTGCCGCGCGCCATCCTGCCGAGTGGCTCAGTGACGCTTGGCGGGCAGCAGGTGATCGGGGCCCCGGACCGGGTCCTCGACGCCTTGCGCGCTACGGTCGCGGCCTTCGTGTTCCAGGAGCCGCTGACGGCGCTCGACCCGCTGCTGCGGGTCGGCCGGCAGGTGGCCGAACCGCTGCAGCGCCGGGCGCGACGCGATGGACGGGCGCTCGCGGGTGCCGCGCTCAACCGTGAGGTGCTCGCGTTGCTCGAGCAGGTGGCCCTGCCTCAGCCCGAGCGGATCGCGCGCTCCTATCCGCACGAGATTTCGGGCGGGCAGCGGCAGCGCGTCGCCATCGCCATGGCGCTGGCGTGCCGCCCGCAACTGCTCATCGCCGACGAGCCGACGACAGCGCTCGACGTGACCACCCAGGCAGAGATCCTGAAGCTGATCGACGGGCTGGTGCGGGAGCGCGGCATGGCGCTGCTGTTCATCAGCCACGACCTGCCGGTGGTGGCTGAGATCGTCGAGCGGGTCGTGGTGATGAGGAAAGGCGTCGCCGTGGAGGCCGGTCCGGTGCGCGAGGTGTTTGGTGCCCCGCGGCACGATTACACCCGCTCGCTGGTGGCGGCGGCCAAGGCGTTCGACGCGGCGCTGGAGGGCACGCCATGAGCCTCATCAGCGTCGATAGAGTGAGCTTCGGCTACAGCCGCGACCGGCTGGTCCTCAATGAGGTCTCGGTGGAGATTCGCGCCGGCGCCAGCATCGGTCTGGTGGGGGAATCCGGGTCGGGCAAGACCACGCTGCTCCGGCTGCTGCTGGGCCTGACGCGACCAGATTCGGGGCAGATCCGCTTCGATGGAGCGGCGCTCGAGACGCGCAACGGCAGCTTCATGCGGGACTATCGCCGGCAGGTGCAGGCGGTGTTTCAGGATCCCTACTCCTCGCTCGATCCGCGCCAGAATGTCCTCGGCATCGTGTCGGAGCCGCTGCGCTCGCTGCGGATCGCCGGTGACCGGCGAGCGATGGTCGAAGCGGCGCTGGTCTCGGTCGGGCTGGAGCCAGGTATCCTTGGTCGGTATCCGCACGAATTCTCCGGCGGGCAGCGACAGCGCATCGCCATCGCGCGCGCTATTGTCGCGAGGCCCAGGCTGCTGCTGGCCGACGAGGCGGTGAGCGCACTCGACCTCTCGACCCGCATCCGGATCGTCGAGCTGCTGAAGCAACTGGCGGCCGACATGACACTGGTGTTCGTCTCGCACGATCTGGGGGTGGTCGCCGCGCTCTGCGACGAGATGGTGATCCTCGAGAAGGGCCGGATCGTCGAAGCCGGCGCCACTCGCAGAATCCTCGCCGACCCCCAACATCAGTACACCCGCAAGCTGCTGGGCAGCGTTCCCCGCATGCCCGCCTAGACCTTTCGACTGGCCGACCCAAGGACGACTCCAAATGACCAACTCTGCCGACTATCTCGCCAAGCTCGACGCCTGGAGGACAAAGCGCCTCAGCAACCTCAAGGCGCCGAACGGCTGGCTCAACATCATCGGCCGCTTCGTGCTCGACCCCGGCACGGCGAGCGTCGGCACCGCCGCAGACAACGACATCGTCATCTCGGCAGGCCCGGCGCATCTGGGGACGGTGACGCAGGAGGCGGATGGGACCGTGACATTCAAGCCGACCGGCGGCGAGGCGATCCACATCCCCCCCAACAAGAAGCACCCACCCCGCTTCCAGCTGGGTGATCTGCTGTGTGAGATCACCACGGTCAACGGCGACAACGCCCTGCGCATCCGCGACACTGCATCAACGGCGCCTGACGCGTTCCCGGGTATCGAGTATTTTCCGGCGCACGAGGATTGGCGGATCGTCGCCAGGTGGGTGCCGTTCGAGGCGCCGGTCGAGATGGATGTCGACACCACCGGCAATATCCGCACCGGCGTTGCGGTGACGCACAAGGCGGTGTTCACCCACGGGGGCCAGACCTACGAGCTGATCGCCACGCACGGCACACCGGAATCGCCGCAATTCGTCATCCGCGACCCGACCTCGCGCGATTCGACCTACCCCGCGTCGCGCTTCCTCTTCGGCGAGGAGGTCACCGAGAACAGCATCGTGCTGGACTTCAACAAGGCGATCAATCCGCCCTGCGCCTTCACCGAATTCGCGGTCTGCCCGCTGCCGCCGCCGGAGAACGTGCTGCCGTTCCGCATCGAAGCAGGCGAGAAGCGGGTGCCCTACTCCGTGTGAGGCCGTTATGCCGTCTGCAGCTCGAGCGGCAGCACTTCGCCACTGGCGTCGCGCATTTCGGCCAGCGTGGTGCGATCCAGCACTTCGGCGATGGCGTTGCGGACATTGAGCATGGTGTGGCGCACCTGGCAGGTCGCCACATCGCAGTCGTCGCAGGCTTCGTAACGGGTGTGGCTGGCGCAGGGGATCGGCGCCAGCGGCCCGTCCAGCACGCGCACGATCGAGCCGACCTTGATTTCCTCGGGCGGCCGCGCCAGGCGGTAGCCGCCGCCCTTGCCCTTGCGGCTCTGCACGATGCCGGCATTGCGCAGGTCGCCCAGGATGGCGTCGAGGAATTTCTTCGGGATGTTGTTGGTGGCCGCGATGTCAGCGACCAGCGCCAACTCGCCCGGCGGAAACTGCGCGAGGTGCACCAGTGCCTTGAGGCCGTATTTTCCCTTGGCAGTCAGCATGACCGAAATTCTTCCCGGGCGATATGTGGCGCCCGAGATATAAATTCCAGCGATTAGCTATACAAGAGGAGCCTTGCGGTGTGTCGCGGGCTCACCCCACCTGCCTGCGACCGATGGGGAAGTAGGCCAGCCCGGCACTCTCGACGACCGATGGCTCGTAGAGGTTCCGACCGTCGAAGATCGCCTTTCGCCCGAGGCTCCTGGCGAGCACCGCGAAATCCGGGTTCCTGAACGCCTTCCATTCGGTGACGATCACCAGTGCATCGGCGCCCGTCGCGGCTGCCGCGGCGGTATCGACGAACTCGACGCGTTCGATCCCGTCGTCGAGATCGAGCGCCAGGACGCGCCTGGCCTCGTCCATGGCCACGGGGTCGTGGGCCCGGATCGCGGCGCCGCGGCCGATGAGATCGGCGATCAGGACGCGGCTGGGTGCATCGCGCATGTCGTCGGTGTTGGGCTTGAACGACAGGCCCCATACCGCAAAGGTCATGCCGGTGAGGTCATCGCCGAAGCGGGCCCGGATCTTGGCGCCGAGCACGTCCTTCTGCGCCGTGTTCGCCGCTTCGACCGCCGCGAGGATGCGCAGCTCGCGCCCCTGCTCCGCCGCCGAGTGGCGCAGTGCGCTCACATCCTTGGGGAAGCAGCTGCCGCCATAGCCGGTACCGGCGTAAAGGAAGCTGTAGCCGATGCGCGGATCCGAGCCGATGCCGCGGCGGACCAGCTCGATGTCGGCGCCCAGATCCTCGGCGAGATTGGCCAACTCGTTCATGAACGAGATGCGCGTCGCCAGCATGGCGTTGGCGGCATATTTGGTCAGCTCGGCCGAACGGACATCCATCACCATGGTGCGGTCGTGGTTGAGGGTGAACGGCGCGTAGAGCTGGCGCAGCAGTTCGAGGCCCCGCCGGCCGGCCGGTGTGCTGTCGGCGCCGATGATGATGCGGTCCGGGCGGTTGAAATCGGTGACCGCCGCGCCCTCCTTGAGGAATTCCGGGTTCGAGATGACGGTGAAGTCGGGCTGGCCGAGCCGGGCGCGCTCGGCCGGATCGGCGGCAAAACCGCGCTTCACCAGCTCGGCTGTGATGGTCGCTGCCACGCGATCACCGGTCCCGACCGGTACGGTCGACTTGTCGGCCACCACCTTGAAGCCTGTGAGGTGCTCACCGATGCTGCGCGCCACAGCGAGCACGTATTTGAGATCGGCCGATCCCGTCTCGTCTGGCGGCGTGCCCACCGCGATGAACAGCGCTTCGCCATGCGCGACGGCAGCTGCGACATCCGTGGTGAAGGCAAGCCGTCCGGCAGCGCGGCTCGTGCCGATGATCGCCTCGAGCCCCGGCTCGTAGATCGGAACATGCCCGCTCTCCAGCAACGCCACCTTGGCGGCATCGATATCGACGCAGACAACGTGGTTGCCGGCATCGGCGAGGCAGGCGCCGGTAACGAGGCCGACATAGCCCGAGCCGAATATCGTGATCTTCATGCCAACTCCGAAGAAGACTCCTGCCGCCTATATGAGCGGCAATGCCGATCCCGGGCAACTGGGAGCGACGGGGCCATTGTCCCGTCAGGCGCGGCCGAACTCGTCCTCGATGCGGACGATGTCGTCCTCGCCGAGATAGGAGCCGGTCTGCACCTCGATCAGTTCGAGCAGGATCTTGCCGGGATTGGCAAGACGGTGCACGCAGCCAAGCGGCAGGTAGATGGACTCGTTCTCGGTCAGCATCGTCACCTTGCCGTCGACGGTCACTTCGGCAGTGCCGCTGACCACCACCCAGTGTTCCGCCCGGTGGTGGTGCTTCTGCAGGCTGAGCTTCTTGCCGGGCTTGACGAACAGGCGCTTGACCTGGAAGCGGTCGCCATTGAGCACCGAGGAGTAACCGCCCCATGGACGGTAAGCAGTGCGGTGTATCTCCGTCAGCCCCTGCGTGGCCGGATCGGCGCGCAGCGCCTTGACCATCGGCCCGACCCGCTGCGCCTGCGACAGACGCCCCACATAGATGGCGTCTTCGGACGCGATGATCGCCACATCGTCCAGCCCCTCGACCGCGATGTGTGCCCGCTCGGAAACAACCAGCGAATTACGGGTGTTGGAGAGCGTGGCGTTGCCGTTGGTGACGACATTGCCGGCGGCGTCCTTGCCCGACACTTTCCACACCGCATCCCAGGCGCCCAGGTCCGACCATGGGAAGGTTACCGGCACCAGCGCCACCTGCCTGGATTTTTCGAAGATGGCGTAATCCACCGAGATGTTGGGCGCCGTGCTGAAGCCGGCTTCATCGAGACGGATGAAATCGAGGTCGGTCTTGGCGGCGGCAACAGCGGAGGCCGCGGCGGCGAAGCTCTCGGGTGCCAGGGCCTCGACTTCTCCGAGAAAGCTGGTGACGCCGAGCATGAACGTGCCGGAATTCCAGTAGTAGCCCCCGGCGGCCAGCATGTTTTCCGCGGTGGCACGGTCGGGCTTTTCGACGAAGCGCGCCACAGCGTGCACGCCGCCGCCGAGCTCGCCGCCGGCCTCGATGTAGCCGTAGCCGGTTTCAGGTGCCGTGGGGGTGATGCCGAAGGTCACGAGGCGGCCGGCGCGAGCCGCAGCTGCCGCCGTGTCGACGCTCCACCAGTAGTTGTCGTCGGCTTCGACAGCGTGATCGGAGGCCAGCACATGGATCACGGCCGCTTCGCCGAAGGCCCGCTGGACGTGAAGCGCCGCGGCGGCGATCGCGGCGGCGGTGTTGCGGGCCACCGGCTCAAGCAGCACGGCTGAGGTCGCAACCCCGGCCTCCTGCGCCTGCTCGGCCACGAGGAAGCGGTACTCGGCGTTGGTGACAATGACCGGCGGGTGGTAGCGCGAGGCATCGGCGACGCGCCGCAGCGTCTGCTGATACAGCGAGGTAGGGCCGGTCAACGGCAGGAACTGCTTGGGCCGCGCCGCACGCGACATCGGCCAGAGCCGGGTCCCCTGCCCGCCTGCGAGGATCACCGGTACGATCAAGGTGGCTTCAGTCATCGATTGTGGGCCTCGGGCATGGAAGAAATGGGCGAAGTGGCTGGATTGCCTTGGCGCACGATGACGATGCCGCAGCCTTCCTAACGTTCCGTAGCGACGCGCTGACCAAACTTTGCACGAACGCGATAGCACCCGTCGCAGTTGCCAGAAAGAGGCCATCGACACCCACCCGAAGCGGGACGCGCCGAAACGCCGTGCTGCGGGAGGCCCCGCACGGAAATTATCCTTACCAAGCGGTTACCGACCACCTCGAACGCAGTAGCTGCTAGGGATGCGCCAAGTTGTATCGCGTGAGGTTGAAGTTGCGTTTCGCGTCGAGAGTATTGCCGCTGGCCAGTGCACTGCTGCTGAGCCTGTCGCTTGCCCTGCCGCTCCAGGCGGCGGATCTGGGCCCCGTGCCATCGGAAGAGTCCGCGCCGGCGACGCTGACGTTGCGCGAGGCGTTGTCCCGCTATCTGTCGCTGGAGATGATCCGGGTGACCTTCGACGTACTGCCGCAGGAGGATCTTGCCGCGGCACTCGAGGAGCAGGCGTTGCGCTGGGGCAAGGCGGCGCCATCCGTTCCCGCCCTGGCCGAGCTCGACCAGCAGTTGCTGAGCGAGGGAAGCTACTATCTCGTGTCGCTCAGCTACCTGGTGCAGGTCGGCGGCGCGGCGTTTCCCGCCGATCGTGCCGAAATGGTCTATGCCAACGACACGATCTCCAAGCTCAACGATCTGCGCCGGCAGCTGTTCGAGGCGATCGAGACCGGTGGCGATGTGCTGCCGGTGCTGGAAGAGGCTGAGCGGATTCGGGCGCTGACCGAGGGCTATGCCAGCGCGCCCGACGATTTCGGTGTGTTTTCCGAGCATGAGGCGCTGCTCGACAGCGTACTCGACAAGCTCGGGCGCGGCACGCCGGCCTGAGCCGGCCTGCGGGTCAGCTCCAACTGCGCGGATTGGCGCCCGACATCGAGATGATGCGGTAACCGGACTGGCTGAGCGGCTTGATGCTCGCCGTCAGGTTGTCCAGCACCAGATCCTTGCCGTTGGTCTTGACCACGAGGATGGCGTGGCCCTCGCCCTTGCGGGTCTTGACGTAGGCGATCCGGAGAGAGCTCGCCGGGATGCCGGCCTTGATCAGCGCCTTGCGCTTGGCCAGCACGTAGTCTTCGCAATCGCCCGACGAGGCGCTGGCCGACCAGACATCGGCACCGCTGTCGTAGCGCGGCTTGATGGTGCGGTTCACATATCCATTGACGCGCTTCAGCGTCGACATGACGTCGGCGGTAACAGTGATCTTGGCCTTGCCGCCGCCCTGGCATTCCGCCGGGTTCTTGAGGCACATCACCTGATAACCGAGCGGCGCGTGCACGCTGCCGGCGCTGGCTGCGGTCGACATCGCGCCGGCGGCAAGCGAAACCACGGCGGCCATGATGACGGCTGCGATTTTCCGGTTCGAACCCGTAACTGACTGGACGCTCATGCAATCCCCCTGTGGCGCAACTGGCGCGCGTTCATTGGGAACACCATGACAGCCGGACTTTGCTGTCCGGTTCAGCGTTTGAGTAAAACTTTACGCAATCACGCGGGACTGAGGACCACCGGACGCCGGATGATCAGGCCGAGCATCAGGCCGGTGTTGAACGCAACGATCGAGAGCGCCGTCCAGCCGAGAGCCGTGACGAAGTCTGCATGGGCCGCGAATGAAGCGGTGGCGGTGGTCACCAGCAACAGGTTACCCACTACGATCCAACCGACCGTCGAGTAGTAGCCTCCAGCGATCAAGCCCAGTCCGCTGGCCAGCAAGGCCGCCAGCACGGTCGCACCCATCAATGCACTCCTGATTGGTGCCTAGGTTCCGACATCGTGTGTTAAGCGAGCGTTACGCCAACGTATCGCTTTGCGGTCTTCAACGATTTTGCAGCGTGGCTGACCGCTTCCCCCCGGTCAGGCTCCTGCGTTGAGATGTCCACGCAGGTGCGAGATCTCATAGCCGGCGCCCGCGGCCTTGGCGACGATGTCGTCAGCGGCATCGTGCCCGGCGCGACTGAGCGCCCATAACGTGGTCGAGCGGGTGCCGGAGCGGCAATAGGCCAGCACGGGGCCATCGACGCTGTCGAGGGCCTGCCGGGTCGCCTCGATCAGCTCGTCGCGGACGCCGTCGCGGCCGAGCGGAATGGCGAAGTAGCGCAGGCCCGCGGCAGCGGCAGCGTTGGCGACTGCAGCACCCGGCGGCTGGGTAGGGTCCTCACCGTCCGGCCGATTGTTGATGATGGCGACGAACCCGGCCGCCTTGAGGCGCGCCACGTCTTCGACGTCGATCTGCGGCGAGACGCTGATCCGCTCGTCGATACGCTTGATTTCCAACTTCTGTTCCCAGGAGTGGTGACCGCCCTGCCCCGCCCTCAGGCCGAGGTCAGCACGCGATCGAGATTTGAGATGTGGCGATAGGCACCATGCCAGTAGAGCAACGGCTCCGCCGTCTCGCGGGTGCGAATAGCGCGGACCCGGCCGATTAGGATGGCATGCGAATGGCGCTCGATGGCTTCGTCGAGCTCGCAATCGATCACCGTCAGAGCATCGGACAGCCCGAGTGCGCCAGTGGCCAGTTCCTGCCAGGCGGCGCCCTCGTAGCGGGCAACGCCCTTCACGCCGCCTTTGCCGGTGAAGCGGTCGGCGACATGCAGCTGGTCGTGCGCCAGGACGTTGATGCAGAAGCCCTGCAGCTCCTGCACCGCCGGCCACGACGAGGACGAGCGATGGAGGCAGACGATCATCGCCGGCGGATCCATCGAAAAGGACGAGACCGAAGTCGCGGTGAAGCCGGTGCGCTGCTCGCCACGCCCGGTAGTGATGACGCTCACCGCGCCCGCCAGGTGACGCATCGCGCGCTTGAATGCGGCCGGGTCGGCAAGCACGTCCTGGCCCAATGCCGGTTGCGGGGCATCGGCGGCCACATTGGGTTCGAGCAAAGTCATCACGCAACTCCGTGGGTCTGGAAATAGCGACGAGGCGCAGCCGATCGGGAGCCAAGAGCGCCGGGCGACCACCCTGGATGTGGCAGGACTGGGCGACGCTGTGGTGCGGTGTTCGACATGGGGCAAATTGCACCACGACAGGCCGGTCTGGCGCGAGGGCAGCCGTTGCTAATGTGGCCGGGCCCTTACAAATTATGCCGCGAGAGCGGGGCGGATTGAGAACGCCGTGCTATTTTCTGATTTAGTCCATAATTTTAGTCGTCTGAAGAGGGTAAATATGCGCTGCAGCAACCCGGGCAGGAGGAACAACTCGGCCTGCACAGGTCGTTGCACCCGACCGGTTATGACTGACTTCCAGTTGCACCCGCCGATCAGCAGGTAGGGGCGAGCGACCTGGAGGATCTCGAAGTCGATCCAGCTACTTTCGGACCGAGTTGAGCACTACGTCGGCGAAGGCGTTGCCGATGTCGGCGGCATTCTGCGGACCGCGTGGAGTGAGCCACAGGAAGCTGTAGAAATACATGCCGAGCAGGCCCTTCAGCACCACGCTGGGCGTCGGCTTGAACACTCCCTTGGTCAGGCCGTCAGCCAACGCCATGGCCCAGATCGCCTGGTAGTCCGAATGCAGGCCCGTTACGGCGCGGCGCCGCTCATCGGTCAAGGCATGTAGTTCACGGAAGCACACGGTCATCTCGGACAGGTGCTCGGAAATGGTCATCATCAGCGCACGGCTCAGCGCGCGCACCCGCTCGATCGGGTCGGTCTCGGCGTCGGCAATGGCGCGCCCGTCGGTGATGAGGTCCGACATGTAGGCGGTGGTGATGTCGTAGAGCAGGTCTTCCTTGCTCGAGATGTGATAGTAGAGGGCCCCGCGCCCCAGTCCTGTCGCTTCGCTGATTTCGTTGACGCCGACGCCGGAATAGCCGCGATCGGCGAACAGGTTCGCCGCCACCTGCAGCACCTTGAGCCGGGTCGGCGACACTTTGCGGCCATCCCCCTTGTCGGCCTGAGGCTTGGTCATTTGCTCGTTCATCTAGACTCGTTCCGTCCGACACTGGCGCGCTTGCGCTGTGTTTGGCCAAGTTTCACAGACCGGTCAATCCACAGATCACAATCGCCGGGTTGACCGCGATCTCTCATCGCCTCTATTGTACCGATCGGTCACCATGACACAAGCGCAAAGCTGGCATGGTCCATCGGGGTCAGGGAGGACGTGAAATGCCTGCATCTTCAGCAGATTGCGCGACTTCCGCCGCCTCCTGGACCGCGCGCCGAGCAACCGTAACATCGCTGTCCAGGCTCGACCAGTCGGTACAGAATCTTATTGGAGGCACTGAACGTGTCTGACGAAAACTCCCCGCCCGGCTGGGCCGGAACCATCAAGGGCATGCCCAGCGTCGGCAGTTTCGCCGAGCGGTCGCGTCGCGTGACGATGCGCGACATCGAGTCGTTCACCGAGATGACCGGCGACCGCAACCCGCTGCATTACGACCGCGAACTGGCCGAAAGCACGGTTTTCGGCAAGCTGATCGTCCAGGGCGGCGTTACCTCGGGCATTCTCAATGCCATCGTTGCCGAGGATCTTCCCGGCCCGGGAACGGTGTTTCTCGGGGTCGAATGGAAGTTTTCCAAGGCCGTCGGCGTCGACGAGGAGATCACCGGCCGGGTCGAGGTGACCAAGGTCCGCGAGGACAAGCCGATCGTCACGCTGACCACCACGATCCGCAATGCCGAAGGCGAAGTCTGCCTTTCCGGCACAGCCACGACCTACACCGTGCCGCTGCGCAAAGCCGGCTGACGCCGGCTGGGGACGCCCCCGTTTCGGCTGATTGACAAGCCGCAGAACCACCACTAATCCTGTACCGACCGATCGGTACAACAAATGCCCAGGCCGGACGAACCGGACGGGCGATGCGAGGAACCGGTCTCAACAGGGAGGACCATCGAGATGACGACGTTTTCGCGCCGCAAGGCGCTGGCGCTGGCAGGCGCCGTAGCACTGG
>JAEUMC010000204.1 GCA_016793415.1 Devosia sp.
CCGGCGACTGTTCGGGTTCGATGGATCGATGCGGGGCGCCCCTTGCTCCCTTACGAGCTTGGTTGCCCTGGGGGGACTCGAACTGCCCCGCATCACCGCAACATCAATATCAGACGATGCGGAACTCAAGTTACAAGGGGGACCGCCGAAGGCGGTGGAGGGGGCGGCCAAACCCTCAGTCGCCTGCCCTATGCGTGCCGCCGAACTCCGTGTATCTCCCACCCCATGCAACATTACGACGTGATCATCCTCGGCGCCGGCGCGGCCGGCCTCATGGCCGGCATCGAAGCGGGCAAGCGCGGCCGCTCGGTGCTGGTGCTCGACCATGCCAAGAATGCCGGCGAGAAGATCCGCATCTCCGGCGGCGGCCGCTGCAACTTCACCAACATCAACGCCACGGTGAAAGCCGGCCGCGACCGCTTCCTTTCCGGCAACCCGCGCTACGCCCTGTCTGCCCTGTCGCGCTACACGCCCGAGCATTTCATCGCGCTGGTCGATCAATACGCCATCCCGTTCCACGAAAAGACCCTGGGCCAGCTGTTCTGCGACGGCTCGAGCCAGCAGATCGTCAACCTGCTGCTCAGCGAACTGAGGAAGGCCCATGGCAACCTGCTGCTCGATACCGAGATCGACAGCGTCAGCCATGCCGACGGCAGCTTCACCGTAATGACGGCGAGCGAGACGCTGATCGGCAAATCGCTCATCGTCGCCACCGGCGGCAAGTCGATCCCCAAGATGGGCGCCACCGGCCTCGCCTATCAGCTCGCCGCCCAGTTCGGGTTGAAGGTCACCGACACCCGTCCGGCGCTCGTGCCGCTGACTTTCGAGCCGCGCATCCTCGAACGCCTGGCGCCGCTCTCAGGTATCGCCGTCGACCCGACCCGCATCTCGGTCGGCAAGAAGAGCTTCGACGAAGCCATGCTCTTCACCCATCGCGGCCTCTCCGGACCGGCGATCCTGCAGATCTCGAGCTACTGGCGCGAGGGTGACGCCATCGTCATCGACCTGTTCCCCAATGGCAACCTCGGCGAAATCCTGCGTGAGGCCCGCAGCAGCACTCCGAAGTTGCAGCTGCAGACCGTCTTGGCCCAGCACCTCGCCAAGCGCCTCGCCCAGATGCTGGCCGAAGAGATCGGCATCACCACCATGCTGGGCGACATGAGCGACAAGAGTTTCCAGAAGATCGAGGACGCACTCCGCCGCTGGACCATCAAACCCACCGGTTCGGAGGGCTACCGCACCGCCGAAGTGACCCTTGGCGGCATCGACACCGACGGGCTCGATTCCACCACCATGCAGGCTCGCTCGGTGCCCGGCCTCTACTTCATCGGCGAAGCCGTCGACGTCACCGGCTGGCTCGGCGGCTATAACTTCCAGTGGGCCTGGGCCTCCGGCTGGGCGGCGGGACAGGTCGCTTGAACCTCGTCGCCCACGTCGAAATCCCGGTCCGCGACCTGGAGCGCGCCATGGCCTTCTATGGCGCCGTGTTCGACATCGGCTTCGGCGACATCGTCGAGATCCACGGCAACCGCATGGCCTATTTCCCCTTCGTCCCCGGCGCGGAGGGTGCCAGTGCGGCATTGGCCCAGGGCGAGGTCTACGTCCCCACCCGCGATGGCGCCATCGTTTACTTCACAGTCACCGACATCGATGCCGTGCTGGCTCGCGCCACCGACCTGGGCAGCGCGATGTTCTTCCCCAAAACGGCCGTCAGCGACACCAGTTTTGTCGCCGAGATCAGCGACAGCGAAGGCAACCGCATCGCCCTGCAGAGCCAGCTCTGATCACAGCACGAAGCCGAGGAACCGCCCCGCCAGCAATACCAGCGGCCACAGCGTGATCGACACGCCCGCCAACACCCGCTTCGCCGAGGGCTGCCGCAACAGGCTGAACGCCACGAAGTTCACCCCAGCGAGCCCGATCAACCCCATCTTGATCCAGAACAGCGGCATGCCGGCATATTCGGTCGCCCGCACCGCGAACATCAGCGCCCCGGTCAGCACCGCCAGGGCAAACGCCCAGAGCGCAACGCGGCGCAGCAGCCTGACGAAGGGCTGCTCGTCGAGGCTCCGGATCACTCCGATCACCCTCAGATCCATCAACAGCACTGCAGTGACCAGCGCTCCGATGGCGAGGATGTGCAGCGCATTGACGATCGGATAGGCGAAAAACGAAGTCTTCAGCGCCTTGATCAGCGCCAACTGCTCGAGGCTGCCGAGCAGCGCCTCCACCTAGTTCGCCGGCACGCGCGCGGGGTAGATGTCGTAGGCCTTGCCGCCCGTGGTGATCCGCACCGCCTTCATCCGCTTCTCGTTGGGATCGAGCGACCGGTTGCCCAGCGCCACCACCTCATCGCCCGGCTTCACCGTATCCTCAGTGAACCCCGCTGCCATGGTCGGACCAGGGGGCGCCAGCTCGACTCGCCAGACCACGCCCTCGACCTCGAGGTCGAGCGTGGCGTGCGCATTGCCGACGAACACTTCCTTGACGATGCCGGTGAGCTCGAAAAACCCATCTTCGGTCCACGCCCAGCCATGGTGCGCCAGCGCCGGCAACACCGGCGCCGCGATAGCCAGCGCCGCGGCCAGCAGTACAACACGAAGTCTCCGCATCGGGACCTCCTCTTGCCGAACCTCGGCCAGACTATGCCTGTCGCCGCCTCACGACAACGGCGCGATCCTCAGGCGCCGTCCGCCTCGGCGAAAGTGATGCGGTTGCCGACCGGATCAATCACCGTACATTCGAGCCCACCCCATTCCGGCCGTTCCAGCCCCGGCCGGTTGTTCTTGTAGCGCTTGGCGATGAGTTCGGCCTGCAGCTCCGCCACGCCGGTGCAGTTGACCCGCACATGTACGCCCGGGGAACCGTCACCATGGTGCTCGGAGATATGCAGCACGATGCCATCCCGGCTCACCTGCATGTAGAGCGGCGTTCCTGGCTCGAACCGATGCTCCCAAATCCACGGTGAAGCCGAGCCAGTCGATATAGAACTCGCGCGCCTTGGCCTCGTCGAACGAACGCAGGATCGGCACCGTCTGCAGGTAGGTCAGCGTCATCACTCGTCTCCTGTCCAAGGTTCAGCAGCTTCACCGGAACTTGCGGAAGTCTTATGGCAGCGACGCTGTCCATCCGCTACCAATGGGCTAACCGAGGGAGAACATCATGGCAGACAGGAAGATTCGCTGGGGCATCCTCAGCACCGCCAATATCGGGCTGAAGAAGGTTACCCCGGCGATCATGAAGTCGCCGCTCAGCGAAGTGGTCGCCGTCGCCTCGCGCGATGTAACGAAGGCCGAGGAGTACATCGCCGAGCTTGGTCTCACCGGCAAGGCCAAGGCGCATGGCAGCTACGAGGCGCTGTTCGCTGACCCCAACGTAGACGCCATCTACAACCCAC
>JAEUMC010000223.1 GCA_016793415.1 Devosia sp.
TTTTGCGCCAGGCTCTGGCTGGCCTCGACGAACGGCTGGAGCTTCAGCTGATAGTTCGCGAACGCCGCCCGGTGATCCTCGCGCGAAGCGCTGAGTTCGTGGGCGAGAATGTAGGCGCCGACCACTGCCATGCCGGTGCCCATGCCGGATAGCGGCGAGGCGCAGTGCGCGGCGTCGCCAAGCAGCGCGACACGGCCGCGCGACCAGCGCTCGATCACCACCTGGCTGATGGTGTCGAAGTAGAAATCCGGAGCAAACTCCATGTCGGCGAGGATCTGCGGCACGTACCAGCCCTGCCCGGCAAAGCGCTGCCTGACGAACTGCTTCTGCGCCCCGACATCGCGATAATCGTAATTGCCGAACTGCCCATCGAAGAACATCAGGGCCCGCGCCTCGCGGTTCTGCCGCGCGCTGTAGACCCCGGCAATGGTGCCGGGAGCGCTGAACAGGCGGCCGGAATAGTCGAGGTTCAGCCGGTTCGGCACGGTGAAGATCGAGGCATAGAGGCCAAGGTCGCGCACGAACCGTTCTTCCGGGCCAAAGGCCAGCGCGCGGACGTTGGAATGGAGCCCGTCGGCGCCGATCACCAGGTCGAAATTCCGAACCCTGCCGCTCTCGAAGCGAACCTCGACGCCGTCGTCCAGCTCGGTGAGCTCGGCGATCGAGTCGCCGAAAATGTACTCTGTGCCAGCCTTGGTGGCGTCGTAGAGAATGCGCGCGAGGTCGCCGCGCATGATCTCGACTTCGCCGCTGAAAGCGGCAGCCGGCATGGTTGCGACTTCGCGGTCGCGACGGTCGACATAGTACATGTCGCCCATATTGGTAGCCTCGGCTTTCACCGCATCGAGCAGTTCCATGCGGCGCAGCGCCTCCATGGAGGTGCCGCGAAAATCCACGGCATAACCGCCCTCGCGCAGCTGCCTGGCGCGCTCGACGATGGTGGGCTGGAAGCCGTAGCGGCTGAGCCAGAAAGCGAGAGATGGGCCGGCGACGCTGGCGCCGGAGATCAGCACGGTACGGATCGGGTGGTGGGTCATCACGGCATCTCCTGTTGCGATGCCGATATTCATACGTATGTATAAAACATCTGTCTAGATGAATTTCATACGATCGTATAGAAACGACTCATCGCAGCCGTTAGGAACGGGAACGCCCTCGAGGAAAGCGCATGGGACACAAGGAAGATCTGCTCGCCGGCGCCAAGCAGTGCCTGCGCGAAAAGGGCTACGCCAACACCACAGCGCGCGACATCGTCGCCGCCTCGGGCACCAATCTCGCGTCGATCGGCTATCACTTCGGTTCGAAGGACGCGCTGATGACCCAGGCGATCATCGAGATGATCAGCGAATGGGGTGACCGCTTCGGGGGCGAGCCGGTCGATGCGTCCGCCGATTACGGCACGCGCTTCGCCATGCATTGGCGCGACCTGGCGGCCGCCGTTTCCGGCGACAGGCAGTTGTCGCTCGCCAGTTTCGAGAATGCCGCTACCGCCATGCGGCTTCCCGAACTCTCGGCCATTATCGCGGCAGGGCAGGAGGACGCCCGGATCGGGCTCGGGGACGATTTCGCCGCGGCCGATGCAGACCCGGGCACCAGGCGCGCCATCGGCTCATTGATGCTGGCGGTGACCACCGGAGTGATTGCCCAGTGGCTGGTCGATCCCAAGCGCTCTCCCTCCCCCGAGGACATCGTCAAGGCGTTCCAGGCCATCGGCGAGGCATTTGCGCGGAAGTGAGGGCGGCTCAGCGCTCCCCCTGTTGCCGCCAACTTGCTGGCGCCACTCCCTACAAGCGTCACCTGCACCGATGGCAACATCTCCGGGCCCGCTTGACTCCAATAGCTAGTGTATGTAGCTATCATGGCTACGTTCATTAGCCATTGAGGTTGTCATGCCTTCCACTCCCGGCTTCCCGCCCAAGACTGTCGTCAGCACGCTCCGCATCGAGGGGCTGGTCGCGCTGATCGCCGCCGTCACCGCCTACTGGTTCCTTGGTGGCAACTGGTGGCTGTTCGCGGTGTTGCTGCTGGCACCCGACCTCAGTTTCTTCGGGCTTTATGCCGGCGAGACCG
>JAEUMC010000269.1 GCA_016793415.1 Devosia sp.
CGGTCTCGAGGGTGCGGGCGAGGATGTCGTTGGAGTTGGTGGCGATGGCCAGCGTCTTGATCGGCAGGCCAATCCGGGCGGCGCAGTAGCCGGCGAAGATGTCGCCGAAATTGCCGGTGGGGACGGTGAAGATCACTTCGCGCTGTGGCGCGCCGAGTGAGGCGGCAGCGGTGAAGTAGTAGACGATCTGCGCGACTATGCGGCCCCAGTTGATCGAGTTGACGCCCGAGAGCTGGCTCCGCTCGCGGAAGCCGCGGTTGTTGAACAGCCCCTTCACGATGTCCTGGCAATCGTCGAAGGTGCCGCGCAGCGCGATGTTGTGGACATTGGCGTCGAGCACCGTGGTCATCTGCCGGCGCTGCACCTCCGAGGTACGTCCCTCGGGGTGAAGAATGAAAATGTCCGTGGCCTCGCGACCGCGGAAGGCCTCGATGGCGGCAGAGCCGGTGTCGCCCGAGGTGGCGCCGACGATGGTGGCGCGGCTGCCGCGCCGGGCGAGGATGTGGTCCATCACCCGGGCGAGGAACTGCATCGCCACGTCCTTGAACGCCAGCGTCGGTCCGTGGAACAGCTCAAGCACGAAGTGGCCCGGCTCGATCTCGAGGAGCGGCGCGACCGAAGGGTGCCGGAAGGTGGCATAGGCGTCGTCGATGATACGCTTCAGCTCGGAATCGGGAATCTCACCATCGACGAAGCGACGAATGATGGCGAAGGCGACCTCGGCATAGGGCCGGTTGGCATAAGCGGCAATCTCAGAGGGGGTGATCCGAGGCCAGTGCTCGGGGACATAGAGACCGCCGTCGCTTGCCAAACCCGCAAGCACTGCATCGGAGAAGCCGGGCACGACCGCCCCGCCGCGCGTGGAAACGAACTGCATGTAGGGAAAGCGCCCCGCCTTGTTCTCGCACGTGCCTGCTGTGCACGCGGTTTGGGATTGCGCCGCACCCTAGTGAAACTGCGGCTGCGCCGCAAGTTTCATGGCTCGGGTGGCATCTTGACTGACTTGGGCGCCCCCTGGCGGCGGGCCCAGAAGAACAGCAGGAACGGCACCAGGGTTGCGAAACCGAACCAGGTGATGGCGTAGCCCAAATGGTTGTTGGGGAAGCTGACGACCGTCTCGCCGCCCTGCGGCAGGGTGCCGTCGCCCAGCGCCGGCAGATCGATATAGACGGGCGCGACAGGCTGCTTCACCTGTCCCGCGAGCGACGCCAGGCGCTCGGTGTTGCGGACCCATTCGATGCGCTTGGCGGTATCGGGCGCCGGGGTGAAGCTGTTGATTTCCTCGGTGGCGCGGGCGACGCCCTCGAGACTCACGAGGCCCGGTTCGACCGTGCCGCCGGCGGCAAACGCTTCGGCAGAGGCCTCGGGCACGAAGACACGATTGACGAAGACGGTACCGCAGGCGGCCAGCTCGAGTGGCGTCATCACCCAGTAGCCGGGACCGGAGAACTTGCCGCGCTGGTCGGCAAGGCTGGTGAACACCAGCACGGTCTGCTCGGGCCGGAAGGTGCCAGCGACCGTGACCGGTCGGTAGTTCCAGGCGTCGGCGTCGAAGGCGGACCACTCGCCGACCGGCGGGAGCGGTTCTGGATTGAGCGTCATGCGCGAGGCGACATTGGCGATCAGGCGTTCCTTCTCGCCCAGCCGCTCGACCTGCCAGATGCCGAGCGTCACGAACAGCGCCATCAGCACCAGCATGAAGCCGATAAAGGCCCAGAAGGACCAGCCCGGGCGTCGGACCGGCCTGATCTCGTCAGCCATCGAGACGGCCTTCCCCGGCGCGGTTGTGGTACTGCAACGCCACCATCGTCGCCTTCAGCGGCCTGAGCAGCAGCAGCGACAGGATCACCGTGCTGGGCAGCCAAAGCAGCAGGTGAACGAACGGCGGCGGATGAAACAGCCCTTCGACCGCCGCTGCGGCGCCAACGATGACGAAGCCG
>JAEUMC010000287.1 GCA_016793415.1 Devosia sp.
GAGCGTGTGGCCACCCCCACCCTTGATCCCTCCCCACAAGGGGGAGGGAGACGTCTACTGCAAGCATCCCACCGGAACCCCAGCATGAACCCCAACACCCGCCGCACCCTCGAGTTCATCCTCGATAACCTCGTCTGGTTCATGCTGCTGTTCGTGCTGCTGGTGTTCTCCGCCTTCATCCCGAACTACTTCCAGCCCGGCATCTTCGCCAACATCATCGAGGCCTCCTCGGTGCTCGGCGTCATGTCGATCGGCCTGGCGCTGGTGATCATCGCCGGCCACATGGATCTGTCGGTCGAATCCGTCGCGGCGCTCGCCGCCATGGCGGTCGGCATCGTCTTCTGCTCGGCCGGCATCGGCATGGGCGTTCAGCTGACCCCCGACTGGCTCGGCGTCCCGGTCTCGCTCATCATCGCGCTGGCGGTTGGTTGCGCCATCGGCGCCTTCAATGGGCTGTTGATCGTCAAGCTGAAGATGAACGCCTTCATCGTCACCCTCGCTTCCTACATCTGGGTGCGCGGCGTGGTGCTGGCGCTATCCGGCGGCCGCTCGGCCCAGGATCTGGCGCCGGCCATCCGCTGGTTCGGCGTGCAGCGCCTGCTCGGCCTGCCGCTCACCGCCTGGATCGCCATCCTCTGCTTCGTGGTGTTCTCGCTTATTATGGCCAAGAGCCGGTTCGGCCGGCACCTGATCATCATCGGCGGCAACCAGAACGCCGCCTTCCGCGCCGGCATCAAGGTCGACCGTATCCTCATCACCTCGTTCGTGCTCGCCGGCGCCATCGCCGCGCTGGCCGGCTGGCTGCTCGCCATCCGCACCTCGGGCGCCACGGCAAATCTCGGCATGGGCCTATTGTTCAACGCCTTCGCCGCGGTGGTGATCGGCGGCGTCAGTTTGAAGGGCGGCGTCGGCGCCCTGCCCGGCGTCTATGCCGGCGTGCTGCTGCTTTCGGCCATCAACACCGCCATCAACCTGATGGGCCTGCCCGCCACCTCCACCCAGGTGATCCACGGCCTCCTGGTGCTGGCCGCCGTGCTCCTCGACACCCTGAAACTCTCGATCCGGCAGAAACTCGCATGACCAGACGACTTGAAGGCAAAACCGCGCTCGTCATCGGAGCGGCGCGCGGCATCGGCAAAGCCATTGCGGTGCGCTTCGCCGAAGAAGGCGCCAACCTGGTGATTGCGGACACCGAACGCGAGGCCGGCGCCGCAACCGCGACTGAGCTCGGCGCGCCGTTCATCTTCACCGATATCTCGAAGCTCGCCGACGCCGAAGCTGCCGTCGCGCTGGCGCTCAAGACTTACGGCCGGCTCGATATCCTGGTCCAGAATGCCGGCATCTACCCCTGGCAGCTGCTCGAGCAAACCAGCGTCGACGATTGGGATCGCGTCATGGGAGTCAACCTGCGCGGCAGTTTCATCGCCGCCCGGGCTGCTTTGGTGCCGATGAAGGCACAGCACTATGGCCGCATCCTCTTCACCTCGTCGATCACCGGGCCGCATGTCACCAGCCCCGGCCACGGCCACTACTCGGCGACCAAGGCCGGCATCAACGGGCTGATCCGCGCCGCCGCGCTCGAGTTCTCCGGCTACGGCATCACCGTCAACGGGGTCGAGCCCGGCAACATCCTCACCGAAGCGGTGCAGCAGCACCGCTCGCCCGAATTCCTCAAGTCGATGGAAGATGCCATCCCGCTCGGCCGTCTCGGCAGCACCCGCGACGTCGCCAACGCCTTCCTGTTCCTCGCGTCAGATGAAGCGAGCTACATCACCGGCACGACGATCGTGGTGGATGGCGGCCAGCTGCTGCCGGAGGGGAACGACTTCAGGATTTTGCCGGATCGGAACTAGGGGCGACCAGCCGGTCGCCCGGTGCGAGCCGACCCCCACCCCTGTCCCCTCCCCCTAAACATGGGGAGGGAGACGCTTCCGCAGAGCCCGGTGTTTTCGTCTCCCTCCCCATTCTTAGGGGGAGGGATCAAGGGTGGGGGTCGGTCAACCACCGGGTAGAGTGACTACAGCCCCACCACCATAAACGTCGTATGCCGCGGCAGCACCGGGTCCTTCAGCACCTCGAACCCGAGCTTCCTATAGAACGTCTGCGCGCCGCGGTTCACCGGGCTGACCTGCAGGTGCATGCCCCGCGCCCCTGCCCGCTTCAGCTTTGCCATCACATGCTCCATGCCGCGCCGGCCGATCCCCCGGCCGCGCGCCTCCGCCAGCAGGTCGATATGGCCATGCGCCGGATAGCGATGCAGCACCTCGGGATAGACGAACTCCGGATGATGGATGGCATATCGGGCCCAGTCGCTGCCGCGCCACTTGCTCTGATCCGGCCCCGGATCGCTGAGCCGCGTCGCCAGCGGCGGGAACCACTCCGCGGCCATCCTCGCGTAAATTCCCGGCGTATCCGGCGCCCCGAAGATGTAACCGCACACCCCGTTCGGCCCATCCACCACGAAGGCGAAATCCGGTTCGTACACCTGGTACGGCACGGCATAGATCAGCCCGAGCAGGTCGGGATCGTCCTCGCGGGCAGTGGCGTCCTTGCCCGAGTCGCCGGTGCGAAGGCACACCATGTTGAGCGCCGCATGGTCCTCACCGAGCGCGGGTCTGAGCCGGTAGCCGCCGCCGAAATCAAGCACCATGCCGGTAGCGTCCGCTGCGGTCGCGCGGCAGCAGTTCCTGCACCGCCACGGTAAAGCCCTGCCGGTAGAAGTTGTAGATCCGCTCCTTGTCGGGAAACTCGGCCCCGACAGGCGGATCGCCCGCCAGCCAGTCGAGATAGGCGACGAGATGCGTCATCTCCTCGCGCGCTTCCCACAGATACGGGTGGAAGGCATAGAACAGGTCGCGGTTTTCGAGCTCGGTCATGCGGTTGAACAAGGCCGTAATCCGATCGCGGAACTGCACCAGCGCCTCGTGCCCATCCTGCCAGCTCTCGTTGCGCACGTCGGGCCGCCTTGCGCTCATCAGCCGGCGCGCCGATTGCAGCAGGCTTTCGACCTGCGGCCCGCAGCGGAACGGCTGGTAGAACAGCTCGCCGAGCAGCCGGATCTCCTCCACCGTCAGCGTCTCGGTCTGCCCGGTGAAGGCCAGCCGGAAGCGT
>JAEUMC010000313.1 GCA_016793415.1 Devosia sp.
ATTCGGCCGCTGCAGCTCAATTTCCCGGTGTTCGACTGGAACGGCATCGCCCTCAAGGATGCGATTCACAATCGTTTTCACGTCGGCGAGGAGACCTGGCCGGCCTTCTGCAGCATCACCGGCCTGTCGCTGTTCGGCTGCCGGGTGCTCGTGGTTGGCTTTGGTCCGGTCGGCCGCGGCGTCGCCGAACGGGCGCGCGCGCTTGGCGCCATCGTCACGGTCGCCGAACGGGATCCGGTCCGCCAGCTCGAGGCCATGCATTTCGGCTGTCGCACCCTGCCCCTGGCAGAGGCGGTAGCCGATGCCGATGTCATTGTCACGGCGACCGGCCGCGACGGCGTGCTCGGAGCAAGTGAACTGAGCCTTTGTCGCGATGGCGCCGTGGTGTTCAATGTCGGACACTCCAATCGCGAGATCGATGTCGATTGGCTCAATCGGCATGAGCACCGCACCATGAGGGCTCATATCGAGCGCTACGCCGTCGGCGGTCGTTCGCTGTTCCTGCTCAATCGCGGCAGCCTGATCAACATCGCCTTCACCGGCAACCTCGCCGGCTCAGCGAGCTTCGATCCGTTCTCCAGCGTCATGATCCGCGGGCTGCTCTGGCTGCTCACCGACGGCGCCACCGACACTGCGGCGGGGCTTCATCCCTATCCACCGGCGCTGGAGCGCGAGGTCGCCACCGCGGCGCTGGCCGTCCGCTCCCGCGCTTAGGACCTCGTCGCCTCGGACGACCAGTCATGCCGTCCGTGCATCGGGCCGGATCGCCGAACGCACTTGCGGCACCAGCCGGCGAGGCATATCTCTCCTGCGTCGCGAAAAGCGACCGCCTCCCTTGATCCGCTCAGTGGCGGAGTAAACAGGTGGACGAATAGTCGTCCAGGTGGTCAAGCACACGCCAGTGCATGCCTCGCATGACCTGGTCAGCGTCTCCCAGAACCCCAGTCGCCCGCATTGTCGGGCATGATCGCGCAGCTGTTGTCGCCTCTTGGCGCCTGCCTGCTGTGCGTGGAGCAAGCTTGCCATGCAGAGATCCCTCACCGTCATCTACACCGCCATTATTCTCGATGCCGTCGGCATCGGCCTCATCTTCCCCATCCTGCCTTCATTGCTCGCCGAGGTGACCGGCGCTGAAAACGTCGCCGCCTATATCGGCATCATGACCGCGCTGTATGCCGTCATGCAGTTCGTCTTTGCGCCGATCCTCGGCGCGCTCAGCGATCGGCTCGGCCGCCGCCCGGTGCTGCTGATTTCGCTCGGCGGCGCCGCCATCAACTACCTGTTCCTCGCCTCGGCGCCGAACATCTGGTTGCTGTTGCTTGGCCGTGCCATTGCCGGGCTGACCAGCGCCAATGTTTCGGTCGCCACGGCCTATGTCACCGACATCTCGCCTGAAGAGACGCGGGCGCGGCGCTTCGGCCTGCTCAACGCCATGTTCGGCATCGGCTTTATCATCGGCCCGGTGCTCGGCGGCGCGCTGGGTGACTACTGGCTGCGGTTGCCCTTCATCGCTGCTGCGGTGCTGAATGCCTGCAACCTGCTGCTCGCCTTTCTGGTGCTGCCCGAGTCGCGCACCCCGAGCCGTGCGAAGCTCGATCTCGGCGCGCTCAATCCGCTCCGCTCGCTGCGCTGGGCCCTGTCGATCAAAAGCCTGCGGCCGATGATCTTCATCTTCTTCGCCTTCGCCGCCACCGGCGAGGTCTACGGCACCTGCTGGGCCCTGTGGGGCGCCGACGCCTTTCGATGGAACGGCCTGTGGATCGGTCTGTCGCTCGGCGCCTTCGGCGTGTGCCAGACCCTGGCGCAGGCCTTCCTGCCCGGGCCGGCGGTGAAGCTGCTGGGTGAGCGCGGCGCCGTCCTCACCGGCATAGCCGGGGCCTGCCTGGCGCTCGTCGTCATGGCCTTGGCCACCCAGAGCTGGCTGATCTTCGCCATCATGCCGGTCTTTGCACTGGGCGGTATCGGCGCGCCGGCGTTGCAGTCGCTCGCCACCCGGCAGGTCGATGAGAGCCAGCAGGGCCAGTTCCAGGGCGTTCTTGCCTCGGCCGTGAGTCTCGCCTCCATCGCCGCGCCGCTCGTATTCTCGAGCCTCTACTTCGTCTTTCGCGAGCACTGGCCCGGTGCCATCTGGCTTTCCGTCGTCGGGCTCTACGGGCTGCTGGTCCCGCTTGTCCTCAGCCTTCGCCTCGGGGAGACTGCCGTCAACGACGGCACCCAGCAGCTGTCGTCCTAAACCCCTTGCACCAGCGCAGGGTCGACCAGCGCGCCTTTGTGGCCGATCACCACGCCGGCCACCCGGTGGGCGCGTTCGGCGGCTTCGACCGGCGACAGGCCGCGGGCTCGGCCGCTGAGATAGCCGCCGTTGAACGAGTCGCCGGCGCCGGTGGCGTCGACCACCTTGTCGGCTTTCGGCGCCGGCACGTACTGGCGCACACCATCGGCGGTGGCGACGAAGGCCGGCTTCGAACCGTCCTTGGCCACCACCTCCTGGGCCCCGAGCTTCAGGTATCGCTCAGCCGTTGCCTCAGGCGAGGCATCGCCGAACAGCGGCGCTTCGTCGGTATGGGTCGGCAGCACGATATCGGCGATCGCTGCCGCCGCCGTCAGGGTCGATGCCATGATGCGCGGGCTGGTCCACAGCGCCGGCCTGAGAGTGGTGTCGAACACCACCGTCGCCCCGGCATCGCGCGCCTTGACGATGGTGTGCATCAGCTTGCCACGGGCTCGCGGCGCGAGGATCGCCATCGAGATGCCCGAGAAATACACCGTGTCGGCGCCGACAACCGCCGCCTCCAGCGCTTCGACGTCGTCGGCGAGAAGTTTTGCCGCAGATTGCCCGCGCCAGTAGGTGAAGTGCCGGTCGCCCTTTTCCTGGTGGATCATGTAGAGCCCGGGGCGGCGGTTGGCGATGGTCTGGATCCGCTCGGTGCCGATCCCGGCTTTGCCGATGAAGGCCCGCATCTCGCCCGAATACATGTCGTCGCCAAGCGCGGTAACGTAGTCGACGTCCCAACCCTCGGGCAGCAGGGCGCGGGCGTACCAGGCGGTGTTCAGCGTATCGCCGGCATAGCCGAGGCGGTACATCCCGCCTTCGCCGCCAGACATTTCGATCATGGCTTCGCCGATACTCACGAACCGTTTGGTCACGCCGTCGTCCCCTCAACTGCCCAATGCTTATGCCGGGGATATTTTGCCCATGCAACCGCCTGGTATGGCAGTCCCCGAGATGCTCCGATATTGATGCACGTACGTCTCTCCATCCGCCGCGAGGATGATCGCGCACAGCGTGCTAGAGGGGGCGTCTGCTTACGGGAGGAACCGCCGCATGCCACGTCTGTCCATGTCCGAAATCCGTTCAGGCGCCATCCAGGCGCGTGGCATTCACGTGATGGATTACGACAGGTCGGCCGTCACGCCCGGTATTGTTCACCTCGGCATCGGCGCGTTTCATCGCGCCCACATGGCCGTCTATGTCGACAGCCTCCTGGCCAGGAATCCCAGCTGGGGCATCGTCGGCGCCTCGCTGCGTCGACCCGATACCCGCGACGCGCTGGCCCCGCAGGATTTTCTCTACAGCCTTGCCATCCGCGACGCCTCGGGCACCAAGCCGCGCATCATCGGTTCGATTCTCGATGTGCTCGATGCCAATACCCAGCGCGCTGAGCTCATCGAGACCATGGCCGCTCCGGCCATCCGCATCGTCTCGCTGACCGTCACCGAGAAGGGCTATTGCCACGATCCGTCGACCGGCGAGCTCGACGAGAAGCATCCCGACATTGTCCACGACCTCTCGCACCCGCAGACGCCGATCAGTGCCCCGGGTATCATCGTCGCGGCGCTGGCGCTGCGGCAGCAGCGCGGGCTGGCGCCCTTCACGGTAATGAGCTGCGACAATCTCCCGTCCAACGGCAAGACGGCCGGCCGCATCGTGCGTCGCTTCGCCGAGCTGCGCGGTCTCGGGGCGGGCTTCAGCGACTACGTTCGGAGCGTGAGCTTCCCCTCGACCATGATCGACCGGATCGTGCCGGCCACCACCGATGCCGACCGCGCCATCGTCGCCGAGATCACCGGCCTCGACGACGCCTGGCCGATCATGACCGAGCCCTTCACCCAGTGGGTGATCGAGGACGATTTCCCGGCCGGCCGGCCGCCGTTCGAAACCGTCGGCGCGGAACTGGTGGAAGATGTCGAGCCGTTCGAGCTGATGAAGCTCCGGATGCTCAACGGCAGCCACTCGACCATGGCCTATCTCGGCTACCTCTCGGGCTATCAATACGTCAACGAAGCCATCGCCGATGCCGGTATTCACAAGCTGATTCATGGGCTGATGACCGAGGAG
>JAEUMC010000317.1 GCA_016793415.1 Devosia sp.
GCACCGGAGCCTTCGACCGCTCGGTGCTGGTGATCGTCACACCGGTGGGGACCGGCTGGGTCGATCCCGCCGGCATGGACACGCTCGAGTACCTGCTCGCCGGCGACGTGGCCTCGGTGTCGCTGCAATATTCCTACCTGCTCAGCCCGCTGTCCCTGGTGGTGGAGCCGGACTACGGCATCGAGGCGGCCGCGGCGCTGTTCAATACGGTCTACGACTACTGGACGACATTGCCGCATGCGTCGCGGCCGCGGCTCTATCTCAGCGGGCTTAGCCTCGGCGCCCATGCCTCGCAGGCCTCGACGCAGTTCTTCGACGTGCTGCAGGATCCGTTCCAGGGGGCGCTGTGGGTGGGGCCACCGTTCACCAGCGGCGTCTGGCGCTGGGCCACCAACAACCGGCAGCCCGGAACGCCCGAGTGGCTGCCGAAATTCGGCAACCAGACTACGATCCGCTTCACCAACCAGGGAAACGGGCTGGCCGTTGCCGACGTGCCGTGGGGGCCGATGCGGATCGCCTTCATGCAGCATGCCAGTGATCCGATCGTGTTTTTCGACTACGCGACGCTGCATCGGGAGCCGGACTGGCTGAAGGGGCAGCGTGGATCGGATGTCTCGCCGATCCTCAACTGGTACCCGGTGGTGACCTTCCTGCAACTGGGCATGGACATGGCGCTGGCGCTCGACGTGCCCCCCGGCTACGGCCACAACTACTCGGCGGACAACTACATCGATGCCTGGATGGCGCTGGTGGAACCGCCGGGCTGGGACGAAGCCGGGCTGGCAAAGCTCAAGCTCGAGGTCGCCACCCGACTGGCGGCCGTGCACCAGGACAAATCGCCGGTGCCCAAGTGAGCGACACGGCGGCCGGCCGCTGGTGGTGGACGCCGGTCGCAGGAGCGATCTTCAGTATTGCGGCGGTCCTCGCGGCGCCGGTCAGCGGGCTCGGCGCCAGCGCCGCCGTTGGCGTGGTGCAGCCGGGTGATGGCTGGCTGGCGCCGTTCGTCGGCACCTTCGTCACCGGCTGCGTGTTCTGGGGATTGCTGGTGGGCTGGCCCCGGCGGTTGTCGTTGTTGCGCGCCGGGTTTGCCGGCGGGCTGGTGGGCCTCGGCGCCACCCCGGTGGTGCTGGCGATCGCCGATTTCGGTACGGGCGGGCAGGTCGATCCGGCGCGGCTCGGCGAGCGCAGCTTCGGCATTCTCGAACTGGCGCTGCTGACGACGATAACCACCGGGTTTGTCGCCATGGCGATCATGGCCGCGGTGGGCATGCTGATCGCCCTGCTGCTGCGGCGGGTCTATCCGCGTCGCGCCGCGGCGCTGCCGGCGTCGTGGGTGCTGCGGGCCGGCGCTATGGGGCTGACGGTCGTCGTCCTGTCGCTCGCCGGGGCGTATGTCTGGCTCTCGCAGCTGCCGCTCGAGGCGACAGCGCTCGCCGAGCAGCGGGGGCGTGCCGAGCCGGCGTCGAGCTACGAGGCTGCGCTGGAGGCATTCGAGGCGGTGCGCGCCGCCGAGGCGATGCTGCCGCTCAATCCGGATTGCCATTCCCGGCTGCTGACCCATGGGCGCCGGGTGGCGCGGTCGGTCGTCTACCTGCACGGTCTCACCAACTGCCCGCTGCAGGCCGAACAGTTGGCGCAGCAGTTGTTCGAGCGCGGCTACAACGTCTATGTGCCGCGCTGGCCCGGTCATGGCGAGGCGGACCAGATGACGCTGGCGCTGACGACGCTCAGCGCCGAACAGATGGTCGCCAGCACCGACGCGGCGATCGATCTGGCGCGTGGGCTCGGCGACGAGGTTGTCGTCATCGGCATGTCGGCGGGCGGTGCGATGACGGCCTGGGCGGCGCAGTACCGGGCCGATGTGGGACGGACGGTAGCGGTCTCGCCGTTTCTCGGGCCGCATTTCGTGCCGCCCTGGGCCAACCGCGCCGCCGCCAACCTGCTGCTGCTGATGCCCAACATGATGCTGGCATGGAATCCGCTTGAGCCGGAGGGCGCGCCTGGGATGGAGCATTCCTACCCGCGCATCCCGACCCATGCGTTGGCCCAGTTCATGCGGCTGGGCGAAGTGCTGCAAGCGGCGGCGCAGCGGTCGCCGCCACAGGCGATGAGCCTGGGCATGCTGCTC
>JAEUMC010000363.1 GCA_016793415.1 Devosia sp.
ATCGGCGAATTCGAAGGCTTCGCCTACGGCGCCCAGTACGACATCCAGCTTGCCCCCGACTGGACCTTCCGCTCCCTCACCCTCCGCCTGCAGGATGGCCGCGTGCTGCGGCTCAACTCGAACGGGCTTGGCGACTGGAAGCTCAACGGCCAACGCGCGCCCGCACTCGAGGGCTGCGTCGATATCGACGTCTCAGGCACGCCGTTCACCAACACCCTGCCGATCCGCCGTGCCCGATTCAGCGACGGCGTGCCGCAGCAGTTCGCCATGGCCTGGATCCCGCTCGACAGCCTCGAGCCGTTCCGCGACGGGCAGATCTACACCCGGCTCGATCCCACCCACTACTGCTACCAGGCCGCCGACGGCAGCTTCGAACAGGTCCTGACGGTAGATGGCAACGGCTTCGTGATGGACTACCCGACGCTGTTTCGGCGGGTGTGAGCGCAAGCCTGCCGCCTGTCATCCGCCGTTAACCTCTCCGTCGCCAAAGCGTTACGTCGGCACGCTAGTATCCGGAACCAGTTGATCCGGAGATCGGCCGGTGCGTGACATCGAGCGGCTTCTCGTTCTCGCCAACATCGTCGGCAGCGTCGCTTTGGGCGCGCGGCACGACGCCACCTGGTTCCTGATCCCGCTGGCGGCGTTCGGGCTCTACGTGGTGCTGGCCGACCGGGCCCTGCGCCGCCGCATCGGGCCGCGCCACTGGCCGAGCGAGGGCTTTGCCCGCTTCACCTTCAACACCAACCTCTATTTCGCCGTGCGCCATGTCGGGCTCGGCGCGCTGCTGTTTGCGCTGTCCGGCACGCTCGCGGGCCTGGCCGGGTTCTGAGCTCCGCTGTTGCCCTTGCTGCAATCCTTGCTATAGCAGCGGCACCTCTCCCTAGCAGCGGATGCGCGCCATGCCGGCTTTCAAGACCCTCGACGATTTCGACCTTTCGGGTAAGCGCGTGCTGGTGCGCGCCGATCTCAACGTGCCGGTCGCCGACGGCAAGGTAACCGACGCCACCCGCATCGAGCGGCTGGTGCCGACCATCCGCGAGATCATCAAGGTCGACGGCAAGGCCATCATCCTCAGCCATTTCGGCCGGCCCAAGGGCAAGGTCGATCCGGAGTTCTCGCTCGAGCAGGTGGTGCCGGCAGTGGCCAACGAGACCGGACATCCGGTCGGCTTCGTCGCCACCGACTGGACCGATGTCGAGAAGGCCAGGCAGGCGATCGAGGAAGCTCCCGCGGGCTCGATCCTCGTGCTCGAGAACACCCGCTTCCATCCGGGTGAAGAAGACAACGATCCGGCCCTGGCGGCCCGCATGGCCGAGCTCGGCGATATCTTCGTCAACGACGCCTTTTCTGCCGCACATCGCGCCCATGCCTCGACCGAGGCGATCGCCCACCTGCTGCCCTCGGCTGCAGGCCGCGCCATGGAAGCCGAGCTCAAGGCGCTCGAGCAGGGCCTGGGTGCCCCCGAGCGCCCGGTGATTGCCATTGTCGGCGGCGCCAAGGTGTCGACCAAGCTCGACCTGCTCGGCAACCTGATCAACAAGGTCGATGCCCTGGTAATCGGCGGCGCCATGGCCAACACGTTCCTCCATGCCGGCGGGCTCGGGGTCGGCAAGTCGCTGGCCGAAAAGGACCTGGCGGAGACCGCCAACGACATTCGCGACAAGGCCGAAGCGGCGCACTGCGCCATCATCCTGCCGATCGACGCCACCGTCGCCTGGCACTTCGAAGCCAACGCCCCGCACCGCTTCTACGGCGTCGACGCGATGGATCCCGAAGGCATGATCCTCGATGTCGGCCCCGGCTCGGTCGAGCGCATCAAGGGCGCCATCGACGAGGCCAAGACGGTGGTCTGGAACGGCCCGCTCGGCGCCTTCGAGATGCAGCCCTTCGACCACGGCACCGTCGAGATCGCGCAGTATGTCGCGGCGCGCACCAAGGCCGGCAAGGTCGTTTCGGTGGCGGGCGGTGGCGACACCGTCTCGGCATTGGCCCATGCCGGGGTGAAGGACCAGTTCACCTATGTCTCCACCGCCGGCGGCGCCTTCCTCGAATGGATGGAAGGCAAGCCCCTCCCCGGCGTCGAAGCGCTGAAGGGTTAGACCTCGGCGTAGATCTCGAGCACGTTGCCGTCAGGATCGCGGAAAAACAGCGTGCGATGCCCCCAGGGCTGATCGACCACCGGGCTTGCCGCGATCCCCTTGTGCGCGAGGAGGGACGCGGCAACTGCCACCTCATCGGGCGCAACTCGAAACGCCAGCTGCAGCGACAGCGCTCCTTCGGGCGGGGCAATGTCGTCGAACATCATGCCGCGCTCGGTGAGTGCCAGAATGGCGCTGCCAATCCGGTACTCCACCCATTGCGGACCGAGTTCGCGATGGAGTTCCAACTCCATTACTTC
>JAEUMC010000513.1 GCA_016793415.1 Devosia sp.
TTTCGGCAGCGAGCGCCGGCGGCGCGTCGCCGCTGGCCCAGGCAGCGAGGTAATCGCGGTCGGCGGCATCGGGGTCGTTGGTGACCAGCGCGCGCTGGCGGCGGCCGAGCCAGGTCGGCTTTTGCGCAATGGAGCGTTCGAACAGGGCGCGCGCCGCGTCGCGGTCGCCATTGTCGAGCGTCGCGATGCCGAGCAGCAGGGCATGGAGCCAGGTCTCGCCCTGCTTGTCGCGGCTCTGTTCGAGCGCCGCCACCCAGAGCGACGAGACGGCGAAATCGGCCGGCACGCGCTTGAGGCTGGCGTCCGAGAAGCGGCCGGTGCTTGCCAGCTCATCCCAGCAATCGGTCGGGTGCGGCACGGTGAAATCGAGCCCTTGGGCGAGCGGCTTGCCGGTGAGCTTTTCCTGCCGGCCGCCCCAGGGCGAACCGTCGGTGAGGCGCCTGCTCAGCGGCTGGCGGGAGACCGCGGTGAGGAAGGTATCGACATCGGCGAGTTCGGCAGTGGGGAAGCGGGCGTCGATCGCGGCGCCGGTGGCGCGGCTGGCCTTGTGGTAGTCGGCGTCGTGCGCCTTGGCGGGATCGACGCTCAGCGCGCCATAGACCTCGGTCCAGTGCACTTCGCTGTTGGGTGCGAGTTCGAAGCGCTGGTTCTGCGTCGGGGCGATGCCGCTCTGGATTTCGATGTAGTCGCCTTCGCCGGGCCTCGCGAGGTAATCCATCCACTGCTGGCCGCCGGCGCCGGTGCCGAAATAGAAGAATTTGCGGCCCTGGAGCGCCGAGGTGGCGGTCTGCGCGAGGCCGACGCCATCGGCATCGAGCCCGGCGATGAACAGCCGCTCCGCGTCGGGCTTCCTGAAGAACACCGAGGTCGAGTCGCGCCAGCGCTCGGGGTAGGAGCCGTCGAAGCGGTCGGGATCGGGGAAGGGGAAGCGGGCCAGCTCGTTATTGGGCAGCACGTGCTCGATCGAGTAATCGGCCGGGGCGAGGACGCGCATGCCCTTCGACATCGGCGCCGCCACATTGGTCCACCAATAGGCGAGTTTCACCGCATCGGTGTTGTTGACGATGCGGCCATGCACATAGAGCCGGTCGTCGTCATTGGGCAGGAACAGATCGATCTGCCAGGTGGCTTCGACGATGCGGTCGAACTCGTAGAGCCTGAGCACCGGGCCGCGATCGGTCTCGACGATGCCGGCAAACACCTGCGCGGTGGTGAACGGGGTGTGGCCCGGGATCAGGCCGTTCCACTCGATGCCGCCGGAGAACCAGGCGTTGAGCGCCGCGAGGTTGGCGGGCTGGAACACCGGATTGGTGAACACCAGGTCGCGGCCGAGCTGTTTGTCGTGCAGCTCCATCAGGCGGCCGCCATATTGCGGCGCCACGGCCACGCGCAGCCGGCTGTTCTCCAGCGTCACCAGCGACATCTCGCCCGGCTCCTGCGAGCGGTCGTAATCGTCGTAGACGCGGTAGGGCAGGATCGAATCCTTGCCCCAGTTGAAGCCGTGGGCGTTTTCCTCGTCGGTGAGGCCGCGATTGGGCGGGGTGTTCTTGTCGATGGTCGGCTGCTGCCAGCGGAAGCGCGGCAGGGTGCTCGGCCCGCCCAGGTTCGACATCGGCAGCTGGCGCGACGTTCTGGTGATCTTGGTCTTGGTCATTGGCGCCTCCCCGGTGTGCCGTCACGAGCGCGGCGAAAGTACACGGAGTCTGTAGTTTTGCAACATGGATGTTTGTGAAACTACATCTGGTACTGTGCGTGCGGCCCCACCCCCTCCTTGCCATTCGAGCGTAGCTCTCATGGCCTTCTCCCCTCAAATCGCTCCACTGGAGCGATTTGCCCTACGGGACGGCTCGAAGTCCCCCATCAAGGGGGCGGTGTGGGCTGGTGGATTTGGCTGGATCGTGCCCCGCCCACCGAACCGCACCTCCCCCCTTGTGGGGGAGGTTGGGAGGGGGGGAAGCCGCAAACATCGCCCCTGCAATTCCTCCACGAGCACTGGCTTTTTCCGCAAACCGCTCTACGCTCATCGGGACGTTCTCGAGGGGGAAATCCATGTCCGCAACGCCCCGCTTGCCGGTGACGCTGAGCGTCAACGGCGAAACCCATGCGCTTACGCTCGATCCGCG
>JAEUMC010000468.1 GCA_016793415.1 Devosia sp.
CTGGTGCTGATCGTCCTTTCCGCCCCGACCATCGTCGTGCTTGGCGCCTCCTTCACCTCCGGCAACATCATCCAGTTCCCGCCGCAGGGTTTCTCGCTGCAGTGGTACGCCAAGATTGCGCTCGCCGACGACCTGCGCGCCGCCTTCGTCCGCTCGCTGGCCGTCGCACTGATCTGTACGCTGATCTCCATCCCGGTCGGCACCCTCGCCGGCATCGCGCTCAGCAAATACGCGCTGAAGTTCGAACGCACGCTGCAGATCTACCTGCTGCTGCCCTTCACCATTCCGCTGATCGGTTCCGGCATCGGGCTGATGCTGCTGTTCGGGCAGATGCGCATCCTCGGGCAGATCTGGCCGATTGGCCTCGCCTGCTGCGTCATCAATCTCCCCTTCATGATCTGGGCGGTGATGGCGAGTTCGGCGAGCCTCGATCCGGACCTGGAACTGGCGGCAGCCAATTGCGGGGCAGGGCCGATCTCGACCTTCCTCAATGTCACCATCCCCGGCGTCATGCCGGGCATCATCAGCGGCTCGCTGCTGATGTTCATCCTGGCGCTCAACGAGTTCCTGGTCAGCCTGCTGTTGACCGACGCCCGGACGGTGACGCTGCCGGTGCAGATCTACAATTCGATCCGCTCGATCATCACCCCCGACCTCGCGGCGATCTCGGTGGTCTTCATTGTCTGCGCGACGCTGGTCATCGCGCTGCTCGACCGCCTGGTCGGCCTCGACATCTTCCTCAAATCGAAATGACGGCCCACCGTCCGTACGCAAAGTGAGACGAACCATGTCTGATGTGTCCTTCTACGAATACGCCAAGCTCACGGCCGAGCAGCGGGCGGCGCTGCTCAAGCGCTCCGAGGCTGATCTCTCCGGCGTCATCGAGAAGGTGAAGCCGATCATCGAGGCGGTGCGCTCCGAAGGCGATGCCGCGCTGGCTCGCTTCGCGCGGGATTTCGACAAGGCCGAGAACGTCACCGAGGCGACCCTCAAGGTCTCGCCGGTCGAGTTCGACGTCGCCTTCAAGGCGGTGGACAAGAAGGTCATCGACGCCATCCAGTTCGGCATCGACAACATCCGCAGCTTCCACGAGGAGCAGAAGCCCGAGACCATGTGGATGAAGGAGATCCGGCCCGGCGCCTTTGCCGGAGATCGCTTCACCCCGATCCAGTCGGTCGCTCTCTACGTGCCGCGCGGCAAGGGTTCTTTCCCCTCGGTGACGATGATGACCTCGGTGCCGGCGGTCGTCGCCGGTGTGCCCAACCTTGCGATCGTCACCCCGCCGGCTCCCGATGGCAGCGTTGATGCCGCGACCCTCGTCGCCGCCCGCCTCGCCGGCGTCGAGACGGTCTACAAGGCCGGTGGCGCCCAGGCCGTCGCTGCTATTGCCTATGGGACGAAGACGGTGAAGCCGGCCCTCAAGATCGTCGGTCCGGGCAGCCCCTGGGTGGTGGCCGCCAAGCGCCTGCTGTCGGGCGTGATCGATACCGGCCTGCCGGCAGGTCCCTCCGAGGCGGTGATCTTCGCCGACGACACCATCGATGGCGGCCTCGCCGCGCTCGACCTGCTCATCGAAGCCGAGCACGGCCCGGACTCCTCGGCCTACCTCGTCACCCACAGCCGCCGTGTCGCCGAGGAGGCGATGGCGGCCCTGCCGGGTTTCTGGGCCCAGATGACCGAGCAGCGCGTGGCCTTCTCGCGCACCGTGCTCACCGGCGGCAAGACCGGCGGCATCATCCTCACGTCCTCCGTCGAGGAGAGCTACGACTTCGTCAACGCCTACGCTCCCGAGCATCTCGAGATCCTCTCGACCGAGCCCTACGATCACCTCGGGCGGATCACCGAGGCCTCGGAAATCCTGCTCGGCCAGCATACCCCCTGCAGCATCGGCAATTTCGGCCTCGGTCCCAACGCCGTGCTGCCGACCAGCCGCTGGGCCCGCACCTACGGTCCGCTCTCGGTGACCGATTTCGTCAAGCGCAGCTCGATCGGCTATGTGACTGCTGCCGGCTTCCCGCTGCTCGCCGGCCACGCCCACGAACTCGCCATCTACGAGGGATTCTCGTCGCACGCCCTGGCGGTGTCGGACCTGCGCAAGCAGTTCGTACGCTAGGCGATCCGATGCGTGCGGTACGCCTCCACGGCGTCAAGGACCTGAGGTTCGAAGCGATCGACCCGCCAGGAGCCCCAGGGCCCGGCTCGGTCCTCATCGCCGTCGAAGCCGCGGGCATCTGCGGCTCGGACCTGCATAACTTCTCGACCGGGCAGTGGATTTCGCGCTCGCCAAGTGTCGCTGGCCACGAATTCTCCGGCCGTATCGCCGCTTTGGGGCAGGGCGTTTCGGGATTGTCGGTCGGGCAGGCGGTGGTGGCGGATTCCCGCTTCTGGTGCGGGCAATGCCCGCAATGTCGCGATGGGCACCGAAACGCCTGCGAGCGCCTCGGCTTCGTCGGTGAGGTCTGTGACGGCGGCTTTGCCGAACAGGTGATCCTGCCGGCGCGGCTGGTACAGCCGCGGCCCGAAGCCATGGACGCGCGCGTCGCTGCAATGAGCGAGCCGCTCGCCGTCGCCCTCCATGCCATCAACAAGGTCGGCCCGACTGACGGCGCCGCTGTGCTGGTGGTCGGCTGCGGCACCATCGGCGGCCTCTGCGCGCTCGCCCTGTCGCAGCGCCACGACGGCCCGCTGCTGCTGGCCGATCGCAATGCCGATCGGGCCCGGATGGTCGCGAGCGTGACCGGCGGCCAGGTGGTCGAGCTCACGCCGGACGCGATGGCCGCCGCCAACGAGGGTCGTCCGCTGCGCTTTGCCATCGACGCCACCGGCAGCATCGCCGCATTGCGGCAGCTGCTCGAAGTTATCGGGCCAAACTCCGTTCTGGGCCTCGTCGGCATCAGTCACGGCAAGCTCGACCTCGATCCCAACCACCTGGTCGAGCGCGAGATCCAGCTGGTCGGCTGCCACGCCTTCAAGGACGAGCTGCCTGAAGCCATCGCCCTGGCCGATACCCTCAG
>JAEUMC010000540.1 GCA_016793415.1 Devosia sp.
CGAGGCGGATACGGTGATCATCGGGAGTACCTTTCGCTATAGGTGGAGGTGGACGCGAATGCCTCCCTTTGCACCGCATCGGCAGTGTTCTCTGATGAGCGCTAATCCCGGCTGAGGCCGATCGATCGGATTTGCACCAAATTGCCAAGAGAACGTCCGCACCTCGCCCGCCAATCTGGGCGGGGAGGGGGCCGGAATGTGCACGCTGTGGAAAAACGGCCCGACAAAGCAGAAAGCCGGGCATGTCGCCCGGCTCTCCAGAACTCAACGATGGCCGGCGCTCAGAGCTGGCGGACAGTCACCGGGCGATCTTCGTTCCAGGCCACGGCGTTGCGCAGCGGCAGGCCGAACTGGCTTTCCTCGATCTCGAACACGTCGCCGGCCTCGGTCTTGATGCCGTCGGCAAAGCTCAACGTCGCGGTGCCGAACATATGGACGTGGATGTCACCCGGCTGGCGGAACAGGTCGTACTTGAAGTGGTGGTGCTCGAGGTTGGCGATGGTGTGGCTCATATTGTCCTCACCCGACAGGAACGGCTTTTCCCACAGCACCTTGCCGGCACGCAGGATGCGTGACATGCCCGATACGTTCCGCGGCAGTTCGCCGACCCTCAGCTCCGGCCCGAACGAGCAGAAGCGGAGCTTGGAATGGGCGAGGAACAGGTAGTTCACCCGTTCGGTGACGTGATCGGAGAACTCGTTGCCGAGCGCAAAGCCGAGACGGAACGGCGTGCCGTCCTTGCCGATGTAGTAGATGCCGGCGATCTCGGGCTCCTCGCCCGCGTCCTTGGCGAAGGCCGGCGAGGGGATCGGCTGGCCCGGCGCGGCAACGGTGTAGCCATTGCCCTTGTAGAACCATTCCGGCTGCACGCCGATTTCGCCCGGCTTCGGCTTGCCGCCCTCGAGGCCCATGCGGAACATCTTCATCGAATCCGTCAGCGGCGCCTCGGCCTGCTGCTGGTTCGACTTGTGCATGGCGTCGCGGGTCGAGGCCGAACCGAGGTGGGTGAGGCCGGTGCCGGTGACATAAAGGTGCGTCGGATCGGGATGATCGACCGGCGCCAGCAGCCGGCCCTCATTCGCCAGCGCCTCGCGGTCGAGCTTCTGGCCGAGACCCTTCTCGATCACCACGGCGCGCAGCGACAGCCCGCGCTCGGCGGCTTCGGCGGCGAGCGCGTAGACGCTCTGGGCCCCGGTGACAACGCTGGTGACGCCGCCTTCGGTGGCGCCGACGGCGCGCGCGCCCCTGTCGTCCTGGAACTGGATGAGATGCATGAAGCCCTTCCCCTCGGTTTTCGTTGCCGCCCTATAGCGCGGCGCAGCGCCGAATGCATTCGGATTTTGGATGTAGATCACCATTGCTGGTGTTCATGGCGTATCGCCGTCGAATCGCAGCCCTCCAGTGCGTAAGGAACAGCGAATTTACCCCCTTGACGATTTGGAAACGAAATGGGAACAGAATGGGTACATTCGATGGACATCTTATCGGTTTGCGCGGCGCGGACCGAAGTGGAATAAGGGAGACCGGTGATGGCTGCTGTTGCGCCTCTGCGAGTTATTGAGGGATCGATGGATAAGGACAAGGCGCTGGCGGCAGCGCTGAGCCAGATCGAGCGGAATTTCGGCAAGGGCACGGTGATGCGCTTCGGCGAGGGCGCCATTGCCCAGGTCGAAGCGATTTCCACCGGCTCGCTCGGACTGGATATTGCACTCGGGATCGGCGGGCTGCCGCGCGGCCGCATCATCGAGGTGTTCGGGCCGGAAAGCTCGGGCAAGACCACGCTGGCGCTGCATGTGGTGGCCGAAGCGCAGAAGAATGGCGGCATCGCCGCCTTTGTCGACGCCGAGCATGCGCTCGACCCGGTCTATGCCAAGAAGCTCGGCGTGAAGGTCGATGAGCTGCTGATTTCGCAGCCCGATACCGGCGAGCAGGCGCTCGAGATCGCCGACACGCTGGTGCGCTCCGGCGCCATCGACGTGCTGGTGGTCGACTCGGTGGCGGCGCTGACGCCGAAGGCCGAACTCGAAGGCGAGATGGGCGATTCGATGCCGGGCCTGCAGGCCCGCCTGATGAGCCAGGCGATGCGCAAGCTCACCGCCTCGATCTCGAAGTCGAAGGCGATGGTGATCTTCATCAACCAGATCCGCATGAAGATCGGCGTGATGTACGGCTCGCCCGAAACGACGACGGGCGGTAACGCGCTGAAGTTCTACTCTTCGGTTCGCCTCGACATCCGCCGCATCGGCGCGATCAAGGAGCGCGAGGAAGTCATCGGCAACCAGACCCGCGTCAAGGTGGTCAAGAACAAGCTGGCCCCGCCGTTCCGCCAGGTCGAGTTCGACATCATGTACGGCGAGGGCATTTCGAAGACCGGCGAGTTGCTCGATCTCGGCGTGAAGTCGGGTCTGGTCGAGAAGTCGGGCGCCTGGTTCTCCTACGACAGCCAGCGGCTGGGGCAGGGGCGCGAGAACTCCCGCCAGTTTCTCAAGGACAATCCGGCGATCGCCGACGAGATCGAGAAGGGGGTGCGCGAGAGCTCCGGCATCCTCAGCGAAGCGCTGCTGGCCGGTCCGGAAGGCGACGAGGGCGACGACGGGGAGCCGTGATCGGCATCCGTTACGGAGTGAACGAGAAGGGCGCCCGGGTGGCGCCCTTTGGTTTTTGGATGGGGGGCTGTTCGGCCCCTCTCCCCTCAGGGGAGAGGGTAGTGGGGCTAGGACCGACAGGTCCGTAGCGGAACTCGGGTGAGGGGTTCAGTCTCTCAACGAGCGCTCGCTGCGCCGCTGAACCCCTCACCCAGCTCCGGTACGTCGCTACGCTCCTACCTGCGCTATCCTCTCCCCTGAGGGGAGAGGGGGGCTGGGGCACGGTCACGGCACCCAACCGCCCAATCTGCCGCCTCTTGCCACCCCGCGCTGGACACAACCGCAAGCCCCGCGATAGAAGGCCTTTCCTGTTGTTCTTGGCGGGGCTACGGCCTCGCCATTTGTCTGTAAGAGACCCGTCATGACGAGCGTGAACGATATCCGGTCGAGCTTTCTGAGCTACTTTGCGAGGAATGGTCACGAAGAAGTCGCATCGAGCCCGCTGGTACCGCGGAACGATCCGACGCTGATGTTCACCAATGCCGGCATGGTGCAGTTCAAGAACGTCTTCACCGGCGTCGAAAAGCGCGACTATGTGCGGGCCACCACCTCGCAGAAATGCGTGCGCGCCGGCGGCAAGCACAATGACCTCGACAATGTCGGGTTCACGGCGCGCCACCACACCTTCTTCGAAATGCTCGGCAACTTCTCGTTCGGCGACTATTTCAAGGAGCACGCGATCGAGCTGGCCTGGAACCTGCTAACCAAGGAGTGGGGGCTGCCCAAGGAGAAGCTGACCGCGACGATCTACCAGGACGACGACGAGGCGATGGCGCTCTGGAAGAAGATCGCCGGACTGCCCGAGGATCGCATCGTGCGGCTCGGGGCGAAGTCGAACTTCTGGCAGATGGGCGATACCGGTCCCTGCGGTCCGTGTTCCGAGATCTTCTACGATCACGGCGACAAGTACTGGGGCGGCCCTCCGGGCTCGCCCGAGGAAGATGGCGATCGCTTCGTCGAGATCTGGAACCTGGTGTTCATGCAGTTCGAGCAGTTCGCCGACGGCTCGCGCACCAGCCTGCCCAAACCTTCGGTCGACACCGGCTCGGGTCTCGAGCGCGTTGCCGCGGTGATGCAGGGCACCAACAACAATTACGAGATCGACCTGTTCAAGTCGCTGGTCTCATCGACCATGCACGCGACAGGTTTCAACGGCGACCCGACGACGCCGAGCCTGCGCGTCATCTCCGACCACGTACGTGCCATGAGCTTCCTCATCGCTGAAGGCGTGCTGCCCTCGAATGAAGGTCGCGGTTACGTGCTGCGCCGCATCATGCGCCGCGCCATGCGCCACGCGACCCTGCTGGGCGCCACCGATCCGGTGATCCACAAGATCGTGCCGACGCTGGTCAAGGAAATGGGCCAGGCCTATCCCGAACTGGTGCGCGGCGAGCAGATGATCGAGGAGACGGTGCGGCTCGAGGAGCAGCGCTTCCTCAAGACGCTGAGCCGTGGCCTCGTCATCCTCGACGAAGCGACCGCTTCGCTGAAGCAAGGCGACATGCTCGAGGGCGTCACCGCCTTCAAGCTCTACGATACCTACGGTTTCCCGCTCGACCTGACGCAGGATGCGCTGCGCACCCGCGGCATCAATGTCGATCTTTCCGGCTTCGAGGACGCGATGGCGCGCCAGCGCGCCGAGGCGCGCAAGAGCTGGGCCGGTTCGGGCGAAGCCAGTGAGGACAAGGTGTGGTTCGCGGTGGCCGATCAGGTCGGCCCGACCGAGTTCCTCGGCTACGAAACCGAAACCGCCGAAGGCGCCGTTACTGCGCTGGTCAAGGGCGGCGCCATGGTCGACGAGCTGAAGGCCGGCGACGAAGGCTATGTGGTGCTCAACCAGACACCGTTCTACGGCGAGAGCGGCGGCCAGGTCGGCGATACCGGCACGCTCACCGGCGAAGGCATCGCGGCAACCGTGACCGATACGGTCAAGAACAATGGCGTGTTCGGCCACAAGGTGAAGGTCACCGAAGGCACCATCAAGCTCGGCTCGCCCCTGGCGCTGATCGTCGATCACGATCGGCGCTCGGCGATCCGCGCCAACCATTCGGCGACCCACCTGCTGCACGAGGCGCTCCGCCTGGTGCTGGGCGATCACGTGGCGCAGAAGGGCTCGCTGGTTTCGGCCGACCGCCTGCGGTTCGACTTCGTCCACACCAAGCCGATCACCCCGCAGGAACTGGCCGACGTCGAGGAGATTGCCAACAACATCGTCCTGCAGAACTCACCGGTCGAAACGCGCCTGATGGGCGTCGAGGAAGCCAAGGAGTCCGGGGCGAGGGCGCTGTTCGGCGAGAAGTACGGCGACGAAGTGCGCGTCGTCTCGATGGGCGACCCGACCGGCAATGCGGTCGGCTGGTCGGTCGAACTCTGCGGCGGCACGCATGTCCGCCGCACCGGCGATATCGGGCTGATCACCGTGCTCGGCGATTCCGGCGTGGCCGCCGGCGTGCGCCGCATCGAGGCGTTGACCGCCAAGGGCGCGCGCCAGCATGCCCGCACCAATGCGAACCTCGTCGCCAGCGTGGCCGATGCACTGCATGTCGGCCCGCATGAGGTGTTCAACCGCATCGAAGCGCTGCAGGAGAACCTCAAGAAGGCGGAGCGCGCGCTCAGCGACGCCAACAAGAAGCTGGCGCTCGGCGGCGGCGGTTCTGCGCCGGCCTCGGCCGACGAGAAAGTCAACGGCGTCACCTATGTCGGTCGCGCCGTCGAGGGCATTTCCGCCAAGGACGTCAAGGGCCTGGTCGATACCGAGAAGAAGCGGATCGGTTCGGGTGTGGTTACGGTTGTGCTGAAGGGCGATGACGGACGCGGCACGGTTGCCGTGGGCGTTACCGAGGACCTGACCGGCAAATACTCGGCCGGCGACCTGATCAAGCTCGCGACTGCGGCTCTGGGCGGGCAGGGCGGCGGGGGCCGTCCCGACATGGCGCAGGGCGGCGGTCCTGATGGCGCCAAGGGGGCCGACGCCATCGCGGCGGTGCGCGGCGGACTCTGAGCCCGGGGGAGCGGCGCCATGGCGACGCTCCATCGCTCATTCGGTCGCGAGGCATTCGGCGGCGATCCGGCGAACTACGACAGCGCGCGACCGCCTTACCCTGAGGCGACGTGGCAGGCGCTGCGCCAGCGCGCCGGCCTTCGGGCGGGCATCGACATTGTCGAGATCGGCGCCGGCACCGGCCTCGCCACCCGGTTGCTGCTGGCGCACGAGCCGCGCCGGCTGGTTGCGATCGAGCCCGATCGGCGCCTCGCGGGGTATCTGCGGGCCGCGGTTCCAGACGACAGCCTCGTCGTCGTCGCCGAGCCATTCGAGACGGCTGAACTGCCCGGCGGTTCCTTCGATCTCGTCGCCTGCGCCACGGCATTTCACTGGCTCGATCCGATTCCCGCGCTGGTGAGGATGCGGACGTTGCTTCGGCCCGACGGTCACGTCGCATTGTGGTGGAACGTCTTTGGCGAGCCCGGGCGGCCCGACGACTTTCATGATGCGACAGCCCGGCTGTTCACCGGGCATCCGACCAGCCCATCCGGCGGCGGCACGGTGGCGCTCCCGTTCGGGCTGGACACGGAAGCCAGGTTGGCCGACTTCGCGGCCGCCGGGCTGCTGGCCGATCCTCCACAGGTGCTGCGCTGGACGCTGCGGCTCGATACCGGCGCAATGCGACGGCTCTACGCGACCTATTCGAATGTCGCGGCGCTGCCGCCCGATGAACGCGAGCGGCTGCTTGACGGGCTCGCCGACGTAGCCGAGCGACAGTTCGGCGGCGTGGTCGAGCGGAACCTCAGCACCTCGATCTATACGGCTCGCCGCTAGACCGGATCCGGTCCCGGCCCCTTGAAATCATCCGGCGAGGGATTGTCCCGCCGGGCGCGATATTCCGCCCAGCGCCCGGCGATACGGGTACGGGCGCCGTCGGCGAAGATATTGGCCAGCCCGGCGGCGACGATGACGCCGAGCCCGGCGAGGCTGATGGCATCGGGCACTTCATTGAAGAACAGCGCGCCGAACAGCAGCGCCCAGATGATCTGGCTGTACTGCATCGGCGCCACGCGGCTGGCAGGCGCCAGGGCTACGCCCTTGAGCTGCAGCAGATAGCCCATGCCACCCAG
>JAEUMC010000551.1 GCA_016793415.1 Devosia sp.
TGGCGCCCATGGCGTCGAACAGGTTCGAAAGCGTCCAGTCGAGATCCTCGTGGCCGCCGGCGAAGACGATGTCCTGCTTGCCCCACTGGATCTGCTCGTAGCCGGCGCCGATGCAGTGCTTGCTGGTCGCGCAGGCCGAACTGATCGTGTAGTTCACGCCCTTGATGCCGAACGGGGTGGCGAGCGTCGCCGAGGCCGTCGAGCTCATCGCCTTGGGCACGGCCAGTGGCCCGATGCGCTTGGGGCCCTTCTCGCGGGTGATATCGCCGGCTTCCACCACGGTACGGGTGGAGGGGCCGCCCGAGCCCATGATGATGCCGGTGCGCGGGTTCTGGATGTCCTTTTCCTCGAGCCCGGACTTGGCAATCGCCTCCTGCATGGCGATGTAGTTCCAAGCCGCGCCCTTGCCCATGAAGCGAGTGGTGCGCCGGTCGAGCACCTCGAACGGATCGAGCTTGGGGGCGCCGTGCACCTGGCAGCGGAAGTTGAGGTCGGCATATTCCTGGGCAAAGACGATGCCCGGCTTCGCCTCCCGGAGGCTGACGATCACTTCATCGAGATTGTTTCCGATAGAGGAGACGATCCCCATGCCGGTGACGACAACGCGCCTCATATTGCCTCCTCTTGGCCGCGGCTCAGGTCCGCTGGCGGGCCGTAGCGCTTTCAGGAAAAGTTGAAGACTTTTCCGCTTCGAAAAGCGCGCAAATCAAGAACGATCAGGTGAACAGGCCTACGCGCAGCCCGGACATCTCATAGATGATCTGGCCGTCGGCCTTCACCCAGCCGTCGGCGATGCCGAGCACGAGCTTGGACTTCATCACCCGCTTCAGGTCGATGCCATACTCGACGAGTTTGACATCATTGGTGATCTGGCCAGAAAATTTCACTTCGCCGCAGCCGAGCGCCCGGCCCTTGCCGGGCGAGCCATCCCAGCACAGGTAAAAGCCGAGCATCTGCCACACGGCGTCGACGCCGAGGCAGCCGGGCATCACCGGATCGCCGATGAAGTGGCACTGGAAGAACCACAGGCTGGGGTCGACGTCGAGCTCGGCGCGCACCAGGCCCTTGCCATGCGCTCCACCCTCGCGGCTGATCTCGGTGATGCGGTTGAACATCAACATCGGCGGGGCAGGGAGCTGGGCATAGCCGGGGCCGAAAAGCTCGCCTTTGCCGCTCAGGATCAGGTCGTCGTAGCCGTATGAGTTCTTGCGCTCCGTCATGAGCCGGGGCTTTCTCCGATCGGTCAGTTGAAATCGTTACTAGAGAGCGGGGGGCGGAGGGTCAAGCGGGCCCGCGGCGGCTCCCGCCGCGACCCACTGCCGCGACCGACCGCCGCTTGTGCATGGCGGAGGTGAAAGTTATAAGCTCCAAGCTGATACGCCTCGTTGCCAAGGACCAGATGACCGACCGCAGCCTCACCGCAAGGACCGTTCCGTCTCGCCGACCGTGCCTGACGGCAGTGTTGCGCATGGCGGGTCTGCGGCCGACGCGTCAGCGCGTTGCCCTGGCCGAGCTGCTGTTCGGCGGCGCGCATCGCCATGTCAGCGCCGAGCAGCTGCACGCCGAGGCTGCCTCGGCGCGGGTCAACGTGGCGCTCGCCACCATCTACAACAGCCTGCATCA
>JAEUMC010000564.1 GCA_016793415.1 Devosia sp.
GAATCGATCGAAGACCGCTTCCTCGACAAGCTGAAGAAACGCATGTCGGCCCTCCGCGTCGGCGATCCGCTCGACAAGGCCGTCGATATCGGCGCGTTGGTGGCGCAAGTTCAGGTCGAGCGCGTCCGCGATCTGGTGAAAAAGGGCGTCGCCGAGGGCGGCCAGCTCTACGAGCCCGATGTCGACGTGCCCAGTGGCGGCTGCTTCCTGAAGCCGACGCTGATCACCAATGTCTCCACGGCCAATACCGTCGCCAACGAGGAGATCTTCGGGCCGGTGCTGGTCGAGATGAGCTTCCGCACCCCCGAGGAGGCGGTGGCGCTCGCCAACAACACCCGCTACGGCCTCGCCGCGACGATCTGGACCGAGAACGTCAATCTCGCCCTCGATATCGCCCCCAAGCTCAAGGCCGGCGTGGTCTGGATCAACTCCACCAACAATTTCGACGCCGCCGTCGGCTTCGGCGGCTACAAGGAAAGTGGCTTCGGCCGCGAAGGTGGCAGGGAGGGCATGGTCTCTTACCTGAAACCGAAGTGGGAGAAGGAGCTGAAGCCCTTCAAGGCCGCTGCCGCCGCGACAGCATCCAGCAAGTCGCGCAACCCGCTTGACGAAACGGGGCCCGCAGGCCCCATCGATCAGACCGCCAAGATGTACATTGCCGGCAAGCAGGCCCGCCCGGATTCCGGCTACTCTCGCGCTGTCCACGGTCCCAATGGGGCGCTGGTGGGCGAAGTCGGTGACGGCAACCGCAAGGACATCCGCAACGCCGTGGAGGCCGCGCGCGCCGCGCTCGGCTGGGCCACCACCGCGGCACATAACCGGGCGCAGATCCTCTACTTCCTCGCCGAGAACCTCGAGTACCGGGCCGACGAGTTCGCAGCCCGGATCAAGGCGCAGACCGGCGAGGATGGCGCCGCCGAAGTCGCCGCCAGCGTCGAACGCCTGTTCGCCTTCGCCGGCTGGGCCGACAAATATGAGGGCGCCGTGCACACCCCGCCGCAACGCATGGTAGCGACCGCCATGGTCGAGGCGCTCGGCGCCATGGCCATTCTTGCACCGCCATCGCGCCCGCTGCTCGGCTCCATCGCGCTGGTCGCCCCGGCCCTCGCCATGGGCAACACCGTGGTGCTGGTGCCCTCCGAGAAGGCGCCGTTGTCGATGACCGATTTCTACCAGGTGCTGGAGACCTCGGACGTGCCCTCGGGTGTGCTGAACATCGTCACCGGCGAGAGCAAGGTCCTGGCCAAGACTTTGGCGGAGCATGACGGCATCGACGCCATCTGGTTCGCCGGCGACGCCGAGACGTCGACAATGGTCGAGAAAGCCTCGGCCGGCAACGTCAAGCAGACCTGGACCAGCCGCGGCCTCTACTATGACCTGAGCGACAAGGCGAAGTTCGAGGGGGATTACTTCCTCAGGCGCGCGACGCAGGTGAAGAACGTGTGGGTGCCGTACGGGGCTTAGGTGCTATGGGCGCAGCCGGCGTCCCCCTCCCCCTTGCGGGGAGGGGCCAGGGGTGGGGGGCAGCGAGCGCCGAAGGTTCGTTATGAGCGTCGAACGTGCCAGGGAACTCCGCCACAACGCGACCGACCCGGAGCGAAGGCTCTGGGCCATCCTTCGCATCTTTGGCGAGCGCGGCTACCACTTCCGACGTCAACAGCAGATCGGCCCGTACTATGCCGATTTCGCCTGCATGCATGCCCAACTGATCATCGAAGCTGACGGCGAAACCCATACATCCGCTGAAGAGCGGGACTACGATCGCGTCCGCGACAACTACCTGCACGCCCGCGGGTTTCGCGTCCTGCGTTTCTGGAATAACGAGATCACCGAGAACGCCGAAGGTGTCTTCGCGATCATTGAACAGACCCTGGCCACCGTGCCCGCACTGACCCCCACCCTTGATCCCTCCCCGCAAGGGGGAGGGAGACGCAAGAGCCGCAAGGCCCTGCGCGATCTCGCTATTCGCACTGGCGACGGCGGCTAGCGGTGGGTCAGGCCACGCCTGCACCGACCGGCGTGCCCGCCACCCCCCTGCGCGGCAAGAACACCACCTCGAGCAGCGACAGCAGTGCGATCGCCCCGACCATCGCGCCCGATGTCAGCACCACGCGCTGCACCACCACCTCGAAGGCGTCGCGCGCCCCGAAGGTGGCCGACAGCAGCATCACCAGCGCCACCGAGCAGATGTACTGGTAGTA
>JAEUMC010000570.1 GCA_016793415.1 Devosia sp.
AGCGCGATGCCGAGAAAACTGAGGAAGGCGCCGATCAGCGCCCCCTGCACCCCGCCATTGGTCGGATCGGCCGCCTGCGCCACCGAAAGACCGGAGGAGGAGGCAATGACCGCGCCGGCGGTCTGCGTGCCGGAGACCGCCAGCCGGGCGATGGCGCCGAGGATCAGCCCGACGATCACCTCGTGCAGCACCACCACCAGCATTTCCGGCAGGTTGGTGGGCAAGCCCGGCAGTTGCGGTGACACGATCGGGTAGAGCACTGCGGCAAAGGCCAGCGCGAAGCTCAACCGCATACGGGCCGGAATGCTGGTTTCGCCGAGCGCCGGGATCAGCATCAGCATCGATCCGACGCGGGCAAAGATCAGCACGTAGAAATAGGCGGTCTCGGGCAGCCAGTTGAGCGAGATCATCGTCAGCCGCCGGTGATGATCATGTCGGCCAGCTTGGTCATGTAGCCGCCCAGGATCGCCCCCATGAACGGCAGCGCCAGCAGCATGGTGACGAAGATCGCGAGGATCTTGGGCACGAACACCAGCGTCATTTCCTGGATCTGCGTCAGCGCCTGGAACAGCGCGATCACCACGCCGACCACCAGCCCCACGATCATCATCGGCGCCGCGACGAGGATCATCACCCAGATGCCCTCACGGGCGAGGTCGAGAACCGCGGCGCCGGTCATGGTTTGACGCTTCCGACAGTCAATGCTCCACCGATGCCTGCCTCCCCCTCGGTGTCATCCCCGCGAAGGCGGAGGTCCACGTCACCGCCCGCGCCAGCCGAGAGCTGGATCCCCGCCTTCGCGGGGATGACGGCAGTGGGTTGGGCAATGACAGGGGTGGAGAACAGCTGCATCCGGGAGCGCCCATCAGTTCGATGCGTCAGGATATCGCGAGTCGCGAACCGTCAGATCGGCATCCGCATGATTTCCTCATAAGCCGAGATCACCCGGTCGCGCACCGTCACCATGGTGTCCATCGCCAGCTCGGTCTGGCTGATGGCGGTCACCACGTCGACCATGTCGCCGCGGCCGTTGACCATCTCCATCGCCTTGGTGTCGGAGACCTTGCCGCTGTCGACCACGCCCTGCACGGCCTGGCCGAGCATTTTGGCGAAATCCTGCCCGCCGCCGAGATCGGCAACCTGGTTGAGCTGCGGTTTCTGCGCCTGCCCCAGGAGCTTGGCGGCATTCGAATAGGCCGCCGTGGCGGCGTTGATTGGAAGAGCCATGATCAGATCCTAGGAACGCGCGTCAGCCGCGCAGGATATCGAGGGTGGAGCCCAGCATCTGCCGGGTGACGGTGACGACGTTGAGGTTGGCCTCGTAGCTGCGCTGCGCCTCGCGCATATCCATCGTCTCGATCAGCGAGTTGACGTTGGGATAGCGCACATAGCCGGTGGCATCGGCTGCCGGGTGACCGGGCTCGAACCGCGAGGTGAAATCCGACTGGTCGTAGGCGATGCGGCCGATCTCGACCTTGGTGGCGCCGAGCTCGTTGTCCATCACCGCCTTGAAGGTCGGGATCTTGCGCCGATACGGGTCCTCGCCCGGCGTCTTGCCGGCGGAGTCCGCGTTGGCGAGGTTCTCGGCGATCACCCGCATGCGGGCCGACTGGGCGTGCAACCCGGTGGCGGCGATCTTCAGGGACGAAAGAAAATCGTTCATCGCTATGCCTGCTTGCCGAGGGCGGTTTTGATCAGCTTGACCGAGCGGGTGTAGAGCGCCGTGATCGCCTGGTAGTCCATCTGGTTGCCGGCCACCTTCATCATCTCGTCTTCGAGCGTGACGCCGTTGCCCTCGGGAGTGATCTCGAAGCTGTTCATGGTCCGCGCGCCGAACCCGTCGGCGTCCGTGCCGGAAATGGCGATGTGCCCCGGCTGCGTCGTCACCGTCGCGATCTTGGCCGTCGACAGGCTCTTCATGTGCTCCTCGAAGCCATAGGCCTTGAGGTCGCGACCGCGGTAGCCGGGTGTATCGGCATTGGCGACATTCTCGGCGAGCAAGGTCTGTCGGGTCTGGTGCCAGCGCATTTTCTCGCTGATGGCGTCGAGCAGTCCTAGTTTCATGGTGAGGCGGGTCCAGAATCCCCTTTGGGAACTGGGCAAATCCTGCCTAGCAGGCGTTAACGAGACATTAACCACGTGGCTTCGCACGCCGAGTTGTCTCGCATTTTGCATAATCTGAGCGCATTACTGGGCAAGAAGTTCCACTGATTTGCGTTCGGATGGCCACCCCGAGCGACGAGGGAGTGTGCGGCGATGCAGTTCATGACGAGTTTGCTGGGCGAGTCGGCCGGGACCATCGTCACCTCGATCCTCGCCCTGGGTATCGTGCTGGTGCTGATCGTCCTCGGCCTGTGGACGCTGAAGCTGCTGACCCGCGGCACCACCGTGGTCGGCCGTGGCCGCAACCGCCGGCTCAGCGTCATCGATCACATGCAGGTCGACGCCAAGCGCCAGCTGCTGATCATCCGGCGCGACAACGTCGAACACCTGATCCTCACCGGCGGCCCGCAGGATGTCATCGTCGAAACCGGCATCCCGGTCGAACGTCCGCCGATGCCCAACCGCCGCACCGTCGAGCAGGAAGTGCCGCCGCCCGCGACCCCGACGCTCAGCAAGTCCGAGATCGAGCGGCTGCGTGAATTCGTCCGGCCCGGTGCTCGCAAATCCACCTCGCTCCGGCACACCGGCCTGCTGCGCCCGGTGAGCACCATGGAGCCTGCGGTGATCCCGATGCCGGCGATGACTGGGGATAACTCCGGCCGCGGCAAACCCGACTCAGCTACAACGCCCGCAGGCATCGACAACGGGCGGGCTGCGCTTGGCGCTCAACGCAATCTCGGGGACGGATCCAAGGCGGACAGCCGCTAACCGCCCGGCCCTCCGGCGGGTCCTGACGCTATTTGCCTTTCTCTGTGCGCTGATCCTGCCCGGCCTCGCCTTCGGCCAGGACATCTCGATCGATTTCGGGAACGACGCGACCATCACCGAACGGGCGGTCCAGCTCGTCGGCTTGATCACCCTGCTCTCGCTCGCGCCGTCCATCCTGGTGATGGTGACAAGCTTCACCCGCATCGTCGTGGTGCTGTCGCTGCTACGCACCGCCATCGGGCTGCAGACTGCTCCGCCCAACTCGGTGATGGTCAGCCTCGCGCTGTTCCTCACCATCTTCGTCATGGGCCCGACATTGCAGCAGAGCTACGACAACGGCATTGCACCGCTGATATCGGGCCAGATCCAGGTCGAGGAAGCCTTCACCCGCGCCTCGGCGCCGGTGCACGATTTCATGGCCGCCAATGTCCGGCCCGCCGACCTGCAGCTGTTCTTCGACATGTCATCGACCCCGGCGCCCGCCGATCGCACCGCGATCCCGCTGCAGGTGCTGATCCCGGCCTTCATGATCTCGGAGCTTCGGCGCGCCTTCGAGATCGGCTTCCTCCTATTCCTGCCCTTCGTCATCATCGACATGGTGGTGGCCTCGGTGCTGATGTCGATGGGCATGATGATGCTGCCGCCGGTGGTGATCTCACTGCCGTTCAAGCTGATCTTCTTCGTCCTGGTCGACGGCTGGCACCTTGTCGCCGGCTCACTGATCCGGAGCTTTGTGAGTACCTAGTGCGGCCTCAGGCACGGACGTCGCCGCCGGTGCGGGCTGCCCCCCACCCTTGATCCCTCCCCGCAAGGGGGAGGGAGACGATAGAAGCGCGATGCCAGTGTAAGGGTCTCCCTCCCCCTTGCGGGGAGGGGACAGGGGTGGGGGTCCGCAGCCACCGGCGGCGAAGGCAGCCTTCGCCCCCCTAAGCCGCCCCAGGCACCGACTTGTCCGGCACCATCTCGGCGCTGCCGTAGAGTTCGCGATAGGACGCGAGGAACGCATCGAGTGAATCCGCGCTGGCCACTTCGCGCGCCACCTTGCGGAACTCCACCGATTGCGGAGCGATGTCACGGGTCACGTATTCGAACAGCGGCCACTCGGCCGAGTTCGCCATCTGCTCGGAGAATTTCGAGCGGATGCGGGAGAGGCCCAGTTCGTCCCCCGCCAGCACGAAGCCGACCGCCGCCTTGACCACGCTCATCCGCGCCGGCTGCGACAGCTTGCCGTCGGTCGGGGCGCTGAGGATTTCGAGCAGCTCCGACGCCATGGCGTAGTTCTTCGATTTCCAGTAGCCGTCGACCCTGAGGATGTCGGCATCCTTGCCGCTCAGCTTCGAGATCAGGTCGAGCGCCAGCTCCTGCCGCCCGGCATCGATCAGCGCCCGCGCCTCGAGCACCCGGCGCTGCCGCTCGAGCTGCGGCGGCAGGTCGGCGAGCCGGGTTCGGTTGAGCACGCGCAGCGCGCCTTCGGGGTTGCGGTCGGCGATGCGGATCAACGCCAGGTCGGCCGCCACCTGCGACTGCGCCACCCCGGTGAGCCGGCTGTCGATCTGGTACTCGAGCAGGTCCGCCGCCTGGGTCAAGAGGTCAACCTTGACCAGTCGGCGCGCCAGATTCCGGATCATCTCGTCGCCGCGGGTACCCGGCGGGGTGAGCTGGCGGAAATCGTAGTAGAGCGCCAGCGCGTCGAGATCGCTCAGGTTGTCGGCCGCGCCGTTGAGATAGAGGTCCTCGAACGTCGTCTGCGCCTCGGCGAGCAGGGTGTCGGTCGACTCGCTCTCGGGGAAGCTGGCAGCCGCTTGCTTCACCGCATCGAACCCGTCGCGGTAATCGTGGTTGGCGAAATAGAGTTCGGCCAGCAGCTTCTGCATATCGGCCTCGAGCGCCGTGCCCCGCCACATCAGCGCCTCGGCCGAAAGCGTGTCGGTGGCCTTGGCCAGGTCGACCTTCCCCTCTTTGCGCAACAGCAACAGCGTGCGGTACACCGCCTCGGCCCTGGTCGGGCGGAAGTCGTAGGCGATCACCTGCCCATAGGTATCGACGGCATCCTGGTCGTGGCCTTCGAGCTCGGCCACCCTGCCCTGCATCAGCTGGAAGAAGCTGGTCTGCTCCGGGTCGAGCTTTGGGAAATCAACTTCGCTGAGCAGCCGCAAGGCCATCGGCGTGTCATTGGTCTCGACCGCAGCACGCAGCGCGGCAAACAGGAACCTGGTCTGGATCCAGACCGGATAGGTCTCGATGACCCCTTCGGCGGCAATCGCATCGAGCCGCGCCGCGCGGAAATCCCCGCTGTCGGTGCGGGCAATGGTCCGCCACATCAGCGCATCGCTTTCCTCGGGGAAGGTCCCGCCGTTCAGCGTCGTCAGCGCTTCGCGCCAGCGCCCGGCCAGCGTATCGGCGATGGCCCGCACCAGCCGGGTCTTCTTGCGCAGATCTTCGTTCTTCAGCTCCTCGTCGAGGATGCCGAGCACGCCGATCGCTTCATAAGAGAGGTCGTTGGCGACATAGAGCTGCGCCAGGTCGAGTCGCGCCGCGTCGCGCAACTGGCCTTCGGCCGCGGCCGCCCGCGCCATCGTCTCTTCCTTGCGGGCGGTGAACTTCTCGGGGTTGTCCTCGCGCCAGACGCCCAGATCGAGATAGCTCTGGCGGAACTCCGGCGAGTTGCCCGCATCGAGCTTCCGCGACGTTTCCAGCGTCGACAGCGTCAGGCCGCTTTCGGCGGAAATCACTGCGACCTTGTCTTCCACCTCGACATCGAGGCTGTCGTTGCGTGGCTTGATCACCAGGCCATGCGCCGAGCGGAGCGCATCGAAATCGACGAACTGCAGGTCGCGCGTCAGCCCGCGCGCCGGCGGCATCACGGTGACGACCCTGAGGCTGTCGCCGACCACCGGATCGCGCAGCACGTGTACCTTGCCGGGGCGCTGGATGTCGGCGGTCATCTCGAACCTGCCGTTCTCGTCGCGCTCGCGATCGAGCGTCATCGGCTCGGTGGCGCTGAGCAGCGCATCCCCGAGTGACAGCACCCAC
>JAEUMC010000598.1 GCA_016793415.1 Devosia sp.
CGCCGACGGGAGCGGCGACCGAACCGGGAGCGTCGATGCCCTTGACCCCGAGCCCGTCGGGCAGGGGGACGACGATCGGGCCGCCAGTCATGTTGAAGGCACACAATAGGGTTTCGCTCCCGGCTGTCCGGGTGAACATCAGTACCCCCTCGGGGGCGTCGAGCGTCTTGATCGTGCCCTTCACCAAAGCCTGATGCTCCCGGCGGAACTTCAGCGTCGCGCGGTAGTGATGCAACAGCGAGTCGTTCTGTTTTTCCTGCAGGTCGGGTGCCTTCAGCAGGTGATCGCCGGGCACCGGCAGCCAGGCCCGCGGCGCGGTCGAAAAGCCGCCCAGATGCGCTGAGGATTGCCACACCATCGGCGTGCGGCATCCATCGCGGCCCTTGAACTGCGGCCAGAACTCGATGCCGTAGGGATCCACCAGATCCTCGAATGCCAGCTCCGCCTCGGTCAGGCCCAGTTCCTCGCCCTGGTAGAGGCACACCGAGCCACGCATCGTCAGCAGCATCGTTGCCGTCAGCCTGCCGAACGCCTCGCGGTCGCCATGGCTCATCCAGCGGCTCACATGCCGCACCACATCGTGGTTGGAAAAGGCCAGGCAGATCCAGCCGTTCGGCGCGTCCTTCTCGGTCAGGTCGATCGACTTCCTGAAGTGTCCGGCATCGAATGCCCCGCCCAGATAATCGAACGTGTAGGCCATGTGCAGCTTGTCGGTGCCCGACGTGTACTGCGCCATCACTTCCAGCTGGTGCTGGCTGTCGCCGATCTCGCCAACCGAGGTCCGCCCCGGATACTCATCGAGCAGCGCGCGGATGCGGGTGAGGAATTCGAGGTTCTCCGGCCGGCTCTTGTCGTAGAGGTGCTCCTGGAAATTGTAGGGGTTCACCGCCGGCGCCGTCGAAGCGTTGAAATCCTCGGGCTTCACCACGGGGTTGGATTCGAGTCCGAGCGAGGCGAAGTAGAAGTTCACCGTGTCGAGCCGGAACCCGTCCACGCCGCGTTCCAGCCAGAACCGCATATCGCTCAACACGGCGTCCTGGACGTCCGGATTGTGGAAGTTGAGGTCGGGCTGCGAGGTGAGGAAGTTGTGCATGTAATACTGCATGCGCCGGCTGTCCCAGGCCCAGGCCGAGCCGCCGAAGATCGACAGCCAGTTGTTGGGCGGGGTGCCGTCCGGGTTCGGGTTGGCCCACACATACCAGTCGTGCCGTGGGTTGGTCCGGTTCTGACGGCTTTCCGAGAACCACGGATGCTTGTCGGACGTGTGCGAGATCACCTGATCGATAATCACCTTCAGGCCGCGCGAATGCGCCTTCTCCAGCAGCCGGTCGAAATCCCCCAGCGTGCCGAAGATCGGGTCGACGTCGCGATAGTTGGAGACGTCGTAGCCGAAATCCTTCATCGGCGAGGTGAAGAACGGGCTGAGCCAGATCGCGTCGACGCCGAGGTCGGCGACATAATCGAGCCGTTCGGTGATGCCGACGAGGTCGCCCACGCCGTCGCCGTTATGGTCCTGAAACGAACGCGGATAGATCTGGTAGATGACCGCGCCGCGCCACCAATCCTTGTCGAGCGGCTGTTCGGGCGTCGATTTCTGCTCCGTCATCGGCGGAACGGCCATCATCGGCGGCACAACGCTCATCGGGAAACTCCTCGGTCGATTTCGCCCACGTTTGGCGCGGCCTGGCGGCTGGAGTCAATCTCGGGCAGATGCGCAGGAGCCTTGCGCGGGAGGACGCATCGCAATCTCAGCGACGCCGAAGGGCAGCCCGCGCCCTGCCGCCCGGCGCCTGTCGTCGCTACTCTGCGATCCGATAGTACGAGACCTCGTCGCAGAGCACCGCCATCATGCACACCTTGAGCTCGAGCCGGCTGGTCTGGGGCAAGGTGATGGTCGCCGGCAGCGCGTTGCCGTCACCGGTGAGGATCTGTCCCGACCAGCCATGCTCGACGGGCGTGAAGTTCACCCCAACCCGCTTGCCGGCGAGGCTCGGTTCGCCTGTAGCCGGTCTGTCGGCGAGCACCGTGGCGCACAAGGCTCCCGCCACGTCCGCACAGCCGGCGATCTCGATGGTGCTGTTGCGGTCGGCCGAGGCCCAGCGGCCTGTCAGCGCCGGCTCCTCGGCCTTCACCCACTCGGGCAGCATTGCCAGCAGCATGGCGATCAGCCCCCAGGCAATCGCTTTCAGCATGTCCCGCTCCGCGCAGCTGTAGTCGATGAAGGCGCGTAGCCGGTGAGAACGCGCGCAAGCGCCGGCACGCCCGCGGCTGACGCCGTGAGATTGATCATCTGTCAGTACCTCAGAAGCCGCCCCGTGCACGCCAGCGGAGCAGGGTGCGTATGAAGCGATAGTCCTGCGTGCACGGCTGGATATGCCGGATCAGATATCGACAGTCAATAAAAATATCACGATAAACGTGAAATCAATCGTCGTCCGGCTGATCATCCTCGGCGTGACGCTCATAGGCCAGCAGGTCGCCGGGCTGGCATTCGAGCACGGCGCATAGCCGGTTCAGCGTCGAAAACCGCACCGCCTTGGCCTTGCCGGTCTTGAGGATGCTGAGGTTCTGCATCGAAATGCCGACCGCGTCGGCAAGGTCGCCCAGCCGCATCTTGCGGCGGGCCAGCATCACGTCGAGGTTCACGATGATCATCGCCGCCGCCTAGATGGTCAGCTCGGCGTCTTCGGCGACGCGCGCAGCCTCGTCCAGCACCAGCCCGACGACGTAGATCACTCCGGCCGGCAGCAGGTTGGCGAGGTCGATGCCGATCGAGAAGCGGCCCAGCTCATTGGTCACGAGGTCGGTCAGCGGGCCGATCGCCGTGGAGCCGAGCGTAGCCACCAGCAGCGCCACTCCGGCGCGCCGGATCGCCGCCGCGGCGCTCCGCGTCAGGATCTCTCCGGCTGCCCATAATCCGAACAACTGACGCAGGAAGTAGAGCGGCACCAGGTAGAGCCCGACGCTGAGCAGCGCTCCTGCTCCGACGAGCATCGCGCTCCCCAGCGACACGGTCGACAGATCCACCGGGTCGGGCGGCCCGACATAGACGTCGCCACCGAACAGCCGGCTCGCCACCAACGCCACCAGCGTCCCCACCGGCAGCGCGACGATCACCAGCAGCAGCCCGACGCCGAACCGCCGGCTCCAGGTCTGGATCGCCTCGATTCGCTCTGTCGTTGATCGCGCCATTTTGCTGCTCCCGGCATTTTGCAGGCGCATATTCCATGCACGACCGCATCACGTAAAGCGATGAATCATTCGCGATAAACGCGATACTGCCGATCTCTGAACCGCCCCTTCACCGGTGGGTGGGGGCGGACACGTGATGTCAAGAAGAACGAAAGGGCGGCCCAGTGGACCGCCCTCCCGTTCGTGACCTTCGTGAGAAGATCGGATGTCGTCTTTGCCCGCAGGGCCCCGGCCGTGGGCCGCCCCTGCGGAGGTCCAGCGTTCGGGCCGTTGCCCGAACGCGGTGCGGACCGTGAGCGAGAGCTTGCTAAGGCGTAAGCCCTAGAAGTCCATGCCGCCCATGCCGCCCATGCCGCCGCCGCCCGGCATTGCCGGCGGAGCGTCCTTCGGCACCTCGGCGATCATCGCCTCGGTGGTGATGAGCAGCGATGCGACCGAAGCGGCGTCCTGGAGGGCAGTGCGAACCACCTTCACCGGATCGACCACGCCCATGGCAACCATGTCGCCATATTCGCCGGTCTGCGCGTTGTAGCCGAAGTTGGCGTTCGAGTTCTCGAGGATCTTGCCGACCACGACCGAGCCTTCGTCACCCGCATTGTTGGCGATCTGACGAACCGGCTCCTGCAGAGCGCGCTTCACCAGGTTCACGCCGGCCTGCTGGTCGGAGTTCACGCCCTTGACGGTGATCGAGTTCGAAGCGCGCAGCAGCGCGACGCCGCCGCCCGGCACGATGCCTTCTTCAACCGCGGCGCGGGTCGCGTTCAGCGCGTCGTCGACGCGGTCCTTGCGCTCCTTCACCTCGACTTCGGTCGAACCGCCGACCTTGATCACCGCAACACCGCCGGCGAGCTTCGCCAGACGTTCCTGCAGCTTCTCCTTTTCGTAGTCCGAAGTGGTCTCTTCGATCTGCGCCTTGATCTGGGCCACGCGGCCTTCGATGTCGGACTTCTGACCGGCGCCGTCGACGATCGTGGTGTTCTCCTTGGAGATTTCCACGCGCTTGGCAGTGCCGAGCATGTCGAGCGAGACGTTTTCGAGCTTGATGCCCAAGTCTTCGCTGATGACTTGGCCGCCGGTGAGCACGGCGATATCTTCGAGCATGGCCTTGCGGCGATCGCCGAAGCCAGGCGCTTTCACCGCCGCGACCTTGAGGCCGCCGCGCAGCTTGTTGACGACGAGGGTGGCAAGCGCTTCGCCTTCGACGTCTTCAGCGATGATGAGGAGCGGGCGCTGCGATTGCACGACAGCTTCCAGCACAGGCAGCATCGGCTGTAGCGAGGAGAGCTTCTTTTCGAAGAGCAGGATCACCGGATCTTCGAGCGTGGCTTCCATCTTGTCCGCGTTGGTGATGAAGTACGGCGAGAGATAGCCGCGGTCGAACTGCATGCCCTCGACCACGTCGAGTTCGGTTTCGAGCGACTTCGCCTCTTCAACCGTGATGACGCCTTCGTTGCCGACCTTGGCCATGGCGTCGGCGAGGAACTTGCCGATGTCGGTGTCGCCGTTGGCCGAGATGGTGCCGACTTGGGCGATCTCTTCAGAACCGCCGACTTTCTTG
>JAEUMC010000608.1 GCA_016793415.1 Devosia sp.
TGACCGACTGTTCGCCATCGGCCAGCAATGCCAGAAGGCGCAGCCGGGTGGTTTCCCCCGCCGCGCGCAGCACCCCAACCAGATCCGCCGTGTCGTTCATTCCGCCTCACGAGATATAAAGATATCTTTATATCTCTTACGACGTCAGGTCCAGTCCCATGGCGGAGCTTGACTCGATCGGCCGGCCACGGGCTCATTCGACCCGCCATGGGTGAGCGCATCGCTTTCGGTCCTTACCTGTTCGATACTACCAGCGCGACGCTGTTGCGCGGGGATGAACTGGTGCCGCTTGGCGGCCGGGCCGCGGCGGTGCTGCAGGCGCTGCTCGAGGCCAATGGCGAGGTCGTCGGCAAACCGCAATTGCTGGACCGAGCCTGGCCCGACACCATCGTCGAGGAAGGCAACCTCGCCGTGCAGGTCGCAACGCTTCGCAAGCTGCTCGGCACCCGACCGGACGGTGCCGAGTGGATCGGCACTGTCGCGCGGGTCGGCTATCGGCTGGTGCGCGATGCGGGCGGCGCCGGCTCCGGCATCCCGGCCATCGCGATCCTGCCCTTCGCCAACCTCGGCGCCGAGGAGTACTTCGTCGATGGCATCGTCGAGGAATTGATCGCGGCACTGTCGCGCTTCAAGACCTTTGCGGTCATTGCCCGCAACTCCAGTTTCGCCTTCAAGGGCCGAGCAGTGGACGTGCGCGAAGTCGCTCGCACCCTCGGCGCCCGCTACGTGCTGGAAGGCAGCGTGCGCCGATCCGGGGAACGCGTCCGCGTTGCGGCGCAACTGGTGGATGGCGGGTCGGGTTCACACCTTTGGGCCGAGAGCTTCGACGGCGCCATCGGCGACATCCTCGATTTCCAGGACAGCATCGCCGAAGCAGTGATCGGGTTGATCGAGCCGCAGCTCCGCCGGGCCGAGATCGAGCGGGCTCGCCGCAAGCGGCCGGACAATCTCGACGCCTACGATCTCTACCTCCAGGCCCTGCCTTTCATGCAGGGCGTGCGCATCGTGCAGTTGCAGGATTTCGACCGGGCAATCGAGCTGCTCGAACAAGCCATCGGCCTCGACCCCGATTTTGCCCCTGCCCTGGCGCTCGCCGCCTGGGCGCACGAGATGCGGCTGACCCGCGGAGGCGCGGCGCCGGCCGGCGTCGATGATGGAACGCTGGCCCTGCAATTGGCGGCACGCGGGCTGGCCGCCGACGACAACGATCCCAATGTCGTGCTGGTCGCCGGCATCGTCCGGCTGACCATCTCGGGCGAGCACGCCACCGGCCTCGCCCTGATCCGGCGGGCCCAGGCGGCCAACCCCAACAGCCTGCTGATCGCCAATGTCGCGGGCTATGCCAGCTTCTTCATGGGCGATTACGACGGCGCCATCGCCAGCCATGCGCGCTTCCTGCAGTTGTCGCCCGGGCTGGCCGAAACCTTCTGGAGCCTCAACGGCATCGCCCGCGCCCACCTCGCTGCCGGGCGGGTCGAAGAGGCGCTGGCCTGGGGGCTGCGCGGCCTCGCGGCGTCGGAGGGCGTGGACTTTTCGCACTGTATCGTCGCAGCCGCCTATGCCCACCTGGGGCGCATCGACGAGGCGCAGGCGCAACTCGCTCGCGCCCACGCCATCTGGCCCGATCTCACCATATCGAGCCTCCTCGGACGCACCGGCCAGCCCGACGGGCGCGACCGGGTGCTGGTCGAGGGCCTGCAGCTGGCGGGACTGCGCGAGGAGTAGGACCGTTCTGCTGAGTTCATCACCAGCAGCACCCCAAGCGCGATGTCATCCCGGCGACGGGGTGACACCGTGGATGGGCGCCCATCTGCGCCACCAACCGCCTCCACTTAAGAACTTTTCATCGCGCCTGAAGGACGGCGCGCACGGTCCTGAGGCATTCCTTGCCCCGCGGGGTGACAAGGAGATCAGAATGTACGCCCTTCGACTGCTTGCCGGCGCCGCTGTGCTTGCCGGCCTGCCCCTGCCCGCGCTCGCCGCCGATTATGAGTATCGCACCAATACCAATGGCGACCTCGTGCTCCGCCTCTCCGGCCCGATCACCCCGGTCGATGGGGGTATCTTTCTCGCCGAGGTCAACCGCCGACCGCCGCGGATCGTCGAGCTCAGCGGCCCAGGCGGGGATCTGCTCAGTGCCGTGCGCATCGGCGTGATCATCCACGAGCGCTACATGTGGACGCGCGCCGTGGGCGAATGCCGTTCGGCCTGTGCCTATGTCTGGATTGCCGGGCTGCACATGCAGATCGACGAGGGGGTCGAGATCCTGAACCATCTCCCGGTGGCCCGTTACGGCACGGGAAAAGGCAATCCCGACACCGAGGGTACCGCGTTGTTCGGCTGGTACCTGGGCCGGCTCGAACTGAGCGTCGAAATGATGGAGGCCTTCCTCGACAAGGCGACCGGCACGGGCACCGTCGCCAACCAGTATTTCGACATGCTCGAGTTCGCGCAGTACTGGAATGCCCCGGTCGAGATCGTTCCGGCCGAACCCGAATCCGTGCTCGCTGGGCTGACGGAATGACGAAACGAAAAGAGGGCGATCCGTTGCGGGATCGCCCTTCATGAAGTTGGACAGAGTTCGGCGTATTCAGGCGGCGCCGACGACATCCTCGTTGGGAAGCCGGCGACGGAAGGCATGGGTGCGCCACAGCTCGAAGATGCCGACCGCTTCGTCCTTGCTCAGCGCCTCGAAGCGCTTGCGGACATTCTGCAGGTCGGCCTGGCTCGGCAGATCGCGCCACGGCATCGAGGCGATCATCGCTTCGAACAGATCGGGCTGGATGCCCAGGGCGCGCAACGCCACGGTGATCGCCACATAGTCCTGCATGGCGAGCCACTTGACGAAGACTTCGGGGCCGACGCGCAGCAGCATGGTGAGCGCAGCGGCGGTGTGGTGGCCGTAACCGAAGCGGGCGAAGCGGATCAGCGCCCGCTCGTCGAGCTGCTTGCGGTCCGACAGCGCCTTCACCTGGTTATAGGCGACCTTCCATTCCTGGCTGGAGAAGCCGGCGCGGTTGCGCATGCGGTTGTAGACCACCGCCTGCACCTTGCCGACGGTGACCGGATCAACCCGCGGATCGATGCGCGACATGGTCTCGCGGACCCGATCGCCCACCGCTTCGATCTTGCCGCCGAGGCTCTTCCAGTCGAGGTCTTCGCGTCCGCGGAGATCGGCGGCGATCGCCGCGTCCGAGGCGGCGCGCTCGGCGAGGCGCTCCAGCGCCTGCTGTCCGATCTCGGCATTGGTGTTGCGCACCAGCTTGATCACCGAGGCGGTCTCGCCGTGCTCGACGATGGCTTCGCCCACCCGCTCCGGCACCTGCGTCCGGCCGGCAATGGCGACACGGTGTTCTTCGGTCTGGTTGGCGATGATCTCGATCAGGTCGTCGTCGCTCAGAACATTCGAGAATTCGAGCAGCGGCTGCGCCACCTCGATCTCGTCATTGGCGAGCTTGACCACCACGTTGCCCGGCGCGCGGTCCAGCGGAGCCAGGAGCTTGGCCACATGGGCGCGCGCCTCGGACTCAACCAATTCGGCCAGCTGGCACAACACCTCGTCGTACTGCGCGACCTGCTCGTCATCGCAGCGATCCGACACGTAGGAGTAGAGCTGGGCCATGTTACGGAACAGCTGATCGCGTTCCACGATGTTGGAGTCACCGTTGAGAACCCGGAACGTCGAGAACGCTCGGGTGGTGCCTTCTTCCATCTCAGTCATGTCACTTCCCTCCGGCTTCTGCCGTACCGTGGCAGATTGGCCCGCCAGTTAAGTGCGCGCGCTGAAGGTAAGTGCGGACATTTGATTCAAATTGCAGGGAGTTCGGTGAGGGGTCGTTGACCGTCATTCCCGCACCGGCCCCTCGGCCATCTCCCCCCTTGCGGGGGAGAATGGAATTTCTTGGGCTTAGCTTCTTGGCTAAGCCTTAGAAATTCCAAGAGGGGGGACGTGGCGGGCACCGTGCCTCCCAATCCCCCCTCTGGCGAAAACTAAGGACTTGGCCAGACGGCCAAGCCCAAGTTTTCGCTTAGATGAGCATCGAGTTTGTGGCCCTAAGCCAGATCGAACCGATCGGCGTTCATCACCTTGACCCACGCCGCGACAAAGTCCCGAGCGAACTTCTCGGTCGCATCCGACTGGCCGTAGACCTCGGCAATCGCCCGCAGTTGCGAGTGCGAACCGAAGATCAGGTCGACGCGGGTGGCGGTCCACTTGGGTTCACCGGTAACGCGATCGACGCCCTGGTAGACGCTGTGGTCCTCCGACGCCGGCCGCCACTTCGTCCCCATGTCGAGCAGGTTGACGAAGAAGTCGTTGCTCAGCGTTTCCGGCCGGCTGGTCAACACGCCGTGCTGCGGCGCGCCGGCTTTGAGGGCGCGGAGCCCGCCGACCAGCACGGTCATTTCCGGCGCGGTGAGGCCGAGCAGTTGGGCGCGATCGACCAGGTTCTCCTCCGGCGACAGGCGCTGGCGGCCGTTCGAGTAGTTGCGGAAGCCATCAGCGGTCGGCTCGAGCGGCGCGAACGACGCCGCATCGGTCTGCTCGGCGGATGCGTCGGCCCGGCCCGGGGTGAACGGTACGGTGAGATCGAGCCCGGCATCCTTGGCCGCCTTCTCGATCCCCACGGAACCGGCGAGGACGATCAGGTCGGCGAGCGATACCGGCTTGCCGAACTCGGCCTGGATGGCCTCGAGGTGACCGAGCACCTTTCCCAGCTGCTCGGGCTGGTTGACCGCCCAGTCCTTCTGCGGGGCCAGCCGGATGCGGGCGCCGTTGGCGCCGCCACGCATATCCGAGCCACGATAGGTCGAGGCCGAAGCCCAGGCCGTGCTCACCAACTCCGAGACACTGAGACCGGTGGCGAGGATTTTCGCCTTCAGCGCTGCGATGTCGGCAGCGTCGACCAGCGGGTGCGTCACGGCCGGGATCGGATCCTGCCAGATCAGCTCTTCCGCCGGCACTTCCGGGCCGAGGTAGCGCACCTTCGGCCCCATGTCGCGGTGTGTCAGCTTGAACCAGGCGCGGGCAAAGGCGTCGGCGAACTGGTCGGGGTTCTCGAAGAAGCGGCGCGAGATCTTCTCGTAGGCCGGGTCGAACCGCAGCGCCAGGTCGGAGGTCAGCATCGACGGGGCGTGCCGCTTATCTGGGTTGTGCGCATCCGGCACCGAATTGGCGCCCATGCCGTGCTTGGGCGTCCACTGGTGGGCGCCGGCGGGACTTTTGGTCAGCTCCCATTCGTAGCCGAACAGGTTCCAGAAGAAGTTGTTGCTCCATTTGGTCGGCGTCGAGGTCCAGGTGACCTCGAGCCCCGAGCCGATGGCGTCGCCACCCTTGCCGCTGCCGAACGAGCTGACCCAGCCGAGCCCCTGCTCTTCGATGCCGGCCGCTTCCGGCTCGACCCCGACGAGCTTGGCATCGCCCGCGCCATGGGTCTTGCCGAAGGTGTGGCCGCCGGCGATCAGCGCCACAGTCTCTTCGTCGTTCATCGCCATGCGGGCAAAGGTGTCGCGGATGTCGCGCGCCGAGGCCAGCGGGTCGGGATTGCCGGCCGGGCCCTCGGGGTTGACGTAGATCAGGCCCATCTGCACGGCGGCCAGTGGGTTATCGAGATCGCGCTCGCCGCTGTAGCGCTCCTTGTCGGAGAGCCACTCGCCTTCCTTGCCCCAGTAGATGTCGAGTTCCGGCTCCCAGGTGTCGGCGCGCCCGCCGCCGAAGCCGAAGGTCTTGAAGCCCATCGATTCGAGCGCAACGTTGCCGGTGAGGATCATCAGGTCGGCCCACGAAATGGCCGAGCCGTATTTCTGCTTGATCGGCCACAGCAGGCGCCGGGCCTTGTCGAGGTTGACGTTGTCGGGCCAGCTGTTGAGCGGCGCGAAGCGCTGCTGCCCACCGCCGCCGCCGCCGCGACCATCGGCGGTGCGATAGGTGCCGGCGCTGTGCCAGGCCATGCGGATGAACAGCGGACCATAATGGCCGAAATCGGCCGGCCACCAATCCTGCGAATCGGTCATCAGCGCCGTGAGGTCGGCCTTCAATGCCTTGAGGTCGAGCGCCTTGAAGGCCTGGGCATAGTCGAAGGCCGAACCCATCGGGTTGGACAGTGCGGTGTGCTGATGCAGCACCGACAGATCCAGCTGGTTCGGCCACCAGTCACGATTGCTGCGGCCCGCGCTGCCATGCGGCACCGGGCACTTGCCCGCGCCACCTTCGTTCGCTGCGTCCATGGTCGTCTCCGTAGGTCTCGAGTTGTCGTGTTGCGATAGGGCTTCCGGGTGACGCGACGGTGACCACCCGCGCTTTCATCGCGATCGGCTCCGGCTCCACACTTTGGAATGCTTCTATTGTGCCTCGGACCGTTCGCATAATGCCAATTGATTGCACTTCTATCTGTGATAATCACAGCTTATGATCACGCTTCGACAGATGCAGTATGCCGTCGCTTTGGCGGAAACCGGTCATTTCGGGCGCGCTGCGGAACGCACTCACGTCACCCAACCGGGACTCAGCCAGCAGATCCGGCAGCTCGAGGAGCTGTGCGGCGGGCCGTTGTTCGACCGGCTCGGCAAATCGGTAAGGCTCACTCCGCTGGGCCGCGAGTTTATCGAGCGGGCGCGGCCGATTCTCGAACAGACCGAGGGCCTGATGTCGTTCGTCACCGGCCAGCGCGGCAACCCGGCGCGACCGTTGCGGCTCGGCGTCATCCCCACCGTCGCGCCCTATCTGCTGCCGCATGTATTTCCGGCCCTGCAGCGCGAGCTGCCCGAGCTGAGCTTCACCGTGTCGGAAAGCCGTACTGACGCGCTCGTCGAAGGGCTCGCCGATGGTAGCCTCGACCTCGCCTTGATTGCCAGCGAGCCCCGGGCCGGCGGCCCGCGCCTCACCGCCGCTCCACTGTTTGCCGACGAGTTCGTGCTGGCTACCGGTTCGGCCGACCAGGCCGAGGATCCGGTCCCCCTGGCCGAGATCGACAGCGATCGCGTTCTGCTGCTCGACGAAGGCCACTGCTTCCGCGACCAGGCCATCGCCGCCTGCGCCCTCGATCCGGACATCGCGCGGCGCACCTTCGCCGCCACCTCGCTCTCGACCATCGTCGAGTTCGTCGCCAACGGCCAGGGCATTACGCTCTTGCCCGAGATCGCCCTGAAGAAGGAAGCGACAGGCGACCGTATCCGCATCCACCGCCTGCAATCGCCCGGCGCCCGGCGGCTGCTGACGCTGGTGTGGCGCGAGGCGACGCCGTTCGGTGCGGTGTTCGAACAGGTCGCGGAAACGATCCGTCGGGCGCGGCCTGCGGTGTAGCGGGGTCATCCCACGTGGTGGTTGCATCGGCATCGTGGTTGACGTCGATCCGGCCCCCCACCGGCGTCATCCCCGCGCAGGCGGGGACCCAGTGGGATCTCTCAGCTTCAGCGAGTGCCGCGGCATCCCACCAGGTTCCCGCCTGCGCGGGAATGACGCCTGTTCTTGTTGGTGGCGCCGTGCGCCCTAATCAG
>JAEUMC010000632.1 GCA_016793415.1 Devosia sp.
CGACTACCAGACCGATGCCGTCATCCGTTACCAGGCCTTCGCCGACTACTGGCGCGGCAAGGTGGCGATCGACGACCTGATCTTCGCCATCACCACCGACCCGGCTGTGCGCGCGCAGAAGCTGAAGGCCGGCGAGTGCGATATCATGTCGTATCCCGCTCCGGCTGACATCGAAGGCCTGAAGGCCGACGCCAACCTGCAGGTCATGGAGCAGGAAGGCCTGAACATCGGCTACATGTCCTACAACACCACCGTCGCTCCGATGGATAACGTGAACGTCCGCAAGGCGCTCTCGATGGCCATCAACAAGCAGGCGCTGGTCGATGCGGTCTACCAGGGTGCTGGCCAGGCGGCCAAGAACCTGATCCCGCCGACCATGTGGTCCTATGACGACAAGATCGTCGATACCGCCTACGATCCGGAAGGGGCCAAGAAGCTCCTCGCCGACGCAGGCGTCTCGAACCTGACCCTCGACCTCTGGGCCATGCCGGTCAGCCGTCCGTACAACCCGAACGCGCAGCGCGCCGCCGAAATGATCCAGGCCGACTGGGCCGCGGTCGGCGTCACGGCCAACATCGTCACCTACGAGTGGACCGAATACCGCGAGCGCGGCAAGCAGAAGGACCGCCCGGGTGCGTTCCAGATCGGCTGGACCGGCGACAACGGTGATCCGGACAACTTCTTTGCGACGCTGTTCTCCTGCTCGGCCATTGGCGTGTCCAACTACTCGAGCTGGTGCAACGACGACTTCGAGAAGGCCATCCAGGACGCCAAGAAGGTCTCCGACCAGGCTGAGCGTACCGCGCTCTACACCAAGGCCCAGGAAATCTTCAAAGCTGAAGAGCCGGCCCTGACCATGGCGCACTCGAAGGTCTTCATGCCGATGAACAAGCGCGTCCAGGGCTACACCATGGATCCGCTCGGGATTCACCGCTTCGACAATGTCGACGTGACCGAATAATTAGAGATAGAGTTCGAGGGGCGGCGCCAGCACCGGCGCCGCCCCTTGGCGTACCCAATGCTGCGATTCATCCTTCAGAAACTCGCCCTGATCGTGCCGACCGTTATCGGCATCACGATCGCGTCGTTTGCCTTCATCCGCCTGCTTCCCGGCGACCCCATCCTTGCGATGGCCGGCCAGCACGGCGTCACCCCCGAACGCTACGAGATCCTGAAGGAACAGTTCGGCTACAACCTGCCGATCTGGCAGCAGTACTTCAATTACGTCGCCGGCATCCTGCAGGGTAATTTCGGCGTCTCGCTGGCCACCAAGCGGCCGGTGATCGAAGAGTTCATGACCCTGTTCCCCGCGACCGTCGAGCTGGCGCTGTTCGCCATGCTGATTGCCGTGGCGCTCGGCATCCCCGCCGGCATCTTCGCCGCCATCAAGCGCGGCTCGTGGTTCGACCAGATCACCATGGGCGTGGCGCTCACCGGCTATTCGATGCCGATCTTCTGGTGGGGCCTGCTCCTCATCATCTTCTTTTCCGGCTATCTCGGCTGGACCCCGGTCTCTGGCCGCATCGCGCTCAACTTCTTCTTCCCGCGCGTCACCGGCTTCATGCTGATCGACAGCCTCATCGCCGGCAAGCCCGATGCGTTCGTGTCGGCACTACGGCACCTGATCCTGCCGGCCATCGTGCTCGGCACCATCCCGCTTGCCGTCATCGCGCGGCAGACCCGTTCCGCCATGCTCGAAGTGCTGGGCGAGGACTATGTCCGCACCGCCCGGGCCAAGGGGCTCGAGCCCAATCGGGTGGTCGGCGTCCATGCCTTCCGCAACGCCCTGATCCCTGTGGTCACCACCATCGGCCTGCAGGTCGGGCTGCTGATGGCGGGCGCCATTCTCACCGAGACGATCTTTTCCTGGCCGGGCATCGGCAAATGGATGATCGACTCGATTTCCAAGCGTGACTACGTCTCGGTGCAGTCGGGGCTGCTGCTCATCGCGTTGATCGTCATGGCGGTGAACCTCATCGTCGACATCCTCTACGCCGTCATCAATCCGCGCATCAGGGTGCAGTGATGGCCGCAGAAACCACCACCACGACAAGTTCAGCCGCTCCGGGCCGCTTCAGCGGCCTGCGCGAGTTCTGGTACTATTTCTCGATGAACCACGGCGCCGTGCTCGGCCTTACCGTGTTTCTGCTGCTGATCCTCGTGGCGATCTTCGCTCCGGTGCTGGCGCCGTTCTCGCCCGATCAGCAGTTCCGCGAGTTCATCCGCATGGCGCCGCCCTGGGCCGGCGGTACGCAGCCGCAATTCTTCCTCGGTACCGACGAGGTCGGCCGCGACATCCTCTCGCGCCTGATCCACGGCTCGCGCTATTCGCTGATGATCGGCTTCATCGTCGTCACCGGCGCGCTGATCGTCGGCGTCACGCTCGGCCTCATCGCCGGTTACTTCCGCGGCTGGGTCGATGCGCTGATCATGCGCATCATGGACATCATTCTCGCCTTCCCCTCGCTGCTTCTGGCGCTGGTGCTGGTGGCGATCCTCGGGCCCGGCCTGTTCAACGCCATGCTGGCCATTGCGCTGGTGCTGCAGCCGCATTTCGCCCGCCTGACCCGCGCCGCGGTGCTGAGCGAGAAGAGCCGCGAATACGTCACCTCGGCCAAGGTGGCCGGCGCCAGCCATATCCGACTGATGTTCGTCACCATTCTCCCCAACTGCCTCGGGCCGCTGATCGTCCAGGCAACGCTGAGCTTTTCCAATGCCATCCTAGAGGCCGCGGCGCTCGGCTTCCTCGGCATGGGCGCCCAGCCGCCGACGCCGGAATGGGGCACCATGCTGGCCCGCGCCCGCGAGTTCATCACCAGCGCCTGGTGGATCGTCACCATGCCAGGCCTCGCCATCCTGATCACCGTGCTTGCCATCAACCTTGTCGGCGACGGGCTGCGCGATGCGCTCGATCCCAAGCTCAAGCGGAGCTGAGGCGATGCACCTGCTCGAAGTCAAAAACCTCACCGTCAGCTTCGATACCTCGGTCGGCGTGTTCAACGCCGTCAAAGGCATCGACATCCATGTGGATGCGCGCGAGGTCCTCGCCATCGTCGGCGAATCCGGTTCCGGCAAGTCGGTGGCGATGCTCGCCGTGATGGGCTTGTTGCCGCCCACCGCCCATGTCAGCGCCGACAAGATGATGTTCGACGGCAAGGACCTGCTCGCCATGTCGCCGGCCGACCGCCGCAAGATCATCGGCAAGGACGTCGCCATGATCTTTCAGGAGCCGATGACCAGCCTCAACCCCTGCTTCACGGTAGGTTTCCAGATCGAGGAAGTGCTGCGCTTCCACCTGGGTATGGGCAAGGCCCAGCGCCGCGCCCGCGCCATCGAACTGCTCGACCAGGTCGGCATCCCCAACCCGGCGGAGCGGCTCAAATCCTACCCGCACCAGATGTCGGGCGGCCAGAACCAGCGCGTCATGATCGCCATGGCCATCGCCTGCAACCCCAAGCTGCTGATCGCCGACGAGCCGACCACGGCGCTCGACGTCACCATCCAGAAGCAGATCCTCGATCTGCTGGTGCGGCTGCAGGCCGAGCACGGCATGGGCCTGATCATGATCACCCACAATATCGGCGTCGTCGCCGAGACCGCCGACCGCGTGGTGGTGCAGTACAAAGGGCGCAAGATGGAGGAGGCGGGCGTGCTCGAACTCTTCACCGCGCCCAAGAGCAACTACACCCGGGCGCTGCTGGCGGCGCTGCCCGACAACGCCACCGGTGACCGCCTGCCCACCATTACCGGGGCCAATTTCGAGGAGGCCGTGTGATGTCGACCGTCCTCGAAGCCAGGAACCTCGTTCGCGACTACCATATCGGCGGCACCCTGTTCGGTGGCGGCCGCACCGTGCATGCAGTCAAGGGCGTCAGCTTCAAGCTGGAACAGGGCAAGACCCTCGCCATTGTCGGTGAGTCCGGCTCGGGCAAGTCGACGCTTGCCCGCATCCTCACGCTGATCGACCGGCAGACCGATGGTGAACTGCTGATCGATGGCGAGACCATCGACATCAAGAAGACCGGCGTCACCGCCGCCATGCGCCGCAAGGTGCAGATCGTCTTCCAGAACCCCTATGGTTCGCTCAATCCGCGCCAGAAGATCGGCAACGTGCTGATGGAGCCTTTGCTGCTCAACACCGACATGTCGCCGGCCGAGCGCCGCGACCGGGCGCTGGACATGCTGGTGAAGGTCGGGCTGCAGCCTGAGCACTTCAACCGCTATCCGCATATGTTCTCTGGCGGCCAGCGCCAGCGCATCGCCATCGCGCGCGCCATCATCCTGAAGCCTTCGCTGCTGGTGCTGGACGAGCCGGTTTCGGCGCTCGACCTGTCGGTGCAGGCGCAGATCCTCAACCTGCTCGCCGACCTGCAGGACGAGTTCGGGCTCACCTATGTGTTCATCAGCCACGACCTGAGTGTGGTCAAATACATCGCCGACGAGGTGATGGTGATGTACCTGGGCGAGGCGGTCGAGCAGGGGACGCGCGACAAGGTGTTCTCCAACCCCGAGCATCCCTATACGCGCTCGCTGTTCGCCGCGACGCCGCGCGCCGATGTCGAGAGCATCAAGGCCCGGCTGGCAAAGAAGGCAGCTCTGGCGACCGCCTGATCTGCCTCACACTTTAAGCCGGTGTTAAGCGGCGGCCCGTAGCCTTCGGCGATGCTTCCCACGCCGGTGTCTCTACTTGCCCAAAGCTGCCAAAAGGACGTCGGCTCCGGCCGCTAACGCCCGCAGTGCGCGCAAGCCGGCGCGTCGATCGGCATTGCTGAACTTCACGTTCTGGATCGCCTTGCCGGCGGTTGCCGTCTATTTCGGCGTCTGTGCCCTGGTGTTCGTCGCCATGCACCTGATGAGCGCCGAGATGAACGCCATCGATTCCGATCGCGGCAAGAGTGCTATCGCCGCCGCGGTGGAGTCGCTCGTGGTTGGCCTCGCCGAGAGCACCGCCGACGAGGCGACCTGGACCGAGGCCTATATCAACACCTACATCGAACCCAATCCGGCCTGGCTCGACTCTGCCTGGGGGGCGACCGCCCGCATCTCCGATACCTATGACACCGCCATCCTCACCGATGTGAACGGCAACATCATCTTCGGCGAAACCAGCCGTGGACCGGTGACCGGGGCGCTTGCCGACCTGTTCAGCGGCGTGCCGCAACTGCTCGAGCGCCTCGAGGCGGGCATCGCCAAGGCCGGCGATGATGCGACCGTCTCGCACCTGTCGCGCAATGAGCGCGGCGCCGCGGCGCTTGCCGGGGCGGTGGTGCACGGCAGTTCCGGCCAGGCCAGCATCCCCCGGGAGCAACGTCGGGTGCTCTGGCTTGCCCGCCAGCTTGACGATGTCATGCTGCGCGACGTCGCCACCCGCTTCCAGCTGCCACTGCCGCGGCTCGTCGAGGTGCCCAAACCCGACCACGACTCGATGGCGCTCACCGACGCGGCGGGAGCCGCCATCGCCACCATCGACTGGCCGCCGCGCCGCCCGGGCGACCCGGCCTTCGCCCATACCGCGACCGTCGCCGTACTGGTGATGCTGGTCATCGGCGTCCTGATCTTCGTCGTCCTCGCCGCCTTTCGCCACTCGATCAAGCTCAGGACCGCTTCGGAAGAGCGCGACTGGTACAACGCCCGCTATGACGGCACCACCGGCCTGCTCAGCCGCTTCGGTCTCGAGGAGCATATCGCCCGATCGGTCCCCAGGAAGCGCGGCGAGCTTCCCGTGGCGGTCAGCCAGATCAATGTCGACGGGTTGCAGGATGTCGTCGGGCTTTACGGTCGCGAGGCCGCCAACGAGTTGTTGATCGCGCTGGCCGAGCGCTTCGAGGCGATCGTCGACGGGCAGGCGGTGCTCGCTCGCACCGGTCCGACCGAACTGTCCTTGGCCAGGCTCGGCGACGACGCCGCCGACAAGGTCCGCAGCTTCTCCGAACGCATCCTGGCCGGTGCCGGTGATCCGGTGCCGGTCGGCAACCTCAAGCTCAAGGTCGGGCTGAGTATCGGCATCGCCGATGCTCCGACGCGCCGTGACAACGTTGGCGATCTGCTGCGCATGGCTGAGACCGCCGTGGCGCGCGCGCGAGAGACCGGCGGCAACCACACCGTGGCCTATGATCCCGCCATCGAGGACGAGCGCCGCCGTCGCATCGAGCTGCAGGCCGATATTCGTCGCGGGCTCGAAGCCGGCGAGTTCGATCTCGAGTACCAGCCGATCATCGATTTCCGCACCCAGGCGATCCTCGGCGTCGAGGCGCTGATGCGCTGGAACCGCCGCGCCGCCGGCCCGATGGGGCCCGGCGAGTTCATACCCGCGGCCGAGGCTTCGGGGCTGATCGACGACCTCGGCATGTTCGCGCTGCGCCGTGCCATCGAGGAGATCGGGCCGCTGGGCGAACTCAAGATCTCGGTCAACGTTTCGCCGGCGCAGCTGCGCAACCCGACTTTGCCGCAGACCGTCTTCTCGACTCTCGATGAATGGGGTGTCGCCGCCGGCCGGCTGCAACTCGAGGTGACCGAGTCCTTCCTCGTTTCGCATCCGGATCGCGCCATCCGGCTGATCGAGCAGTTGCGCCAGTCGGGCATCATCATCGCGCTCGACGATTTCGGCACCGGCTATTCCTCGATCGGCTATTTGAAGCAGTTCCAGTTCGATCGGGTGAAGCTCGATCGCTCGCTGGTCGCCGACATCGACAGCGATCCCGTACAGGCGGCCTTGGTCGAATCCACCATGATCTACGCCTTCGCCATGGGTCTCGCGGTCACCGCCGAGGGCGTCGAACGGCGCGAAGAGGCGGCGCTCCTGTCACGCCTCGGCTGTCGCGAATTCCAGGGTTACCTGTTCGCCCGCCCGCTGCGGCTCGCGCAACTCGAGCGATTGTTGCAGGGCGAACAGGCTTTGCGCGAGGCGAGCTGAGCCAAATACTAGCCGACCTCCGCCGCCAGTGGCTGTGGACCCCCACCCTTGATCCCTCCCCGCAAGGGGGAGGGAGACGATAGAACCGCGATGCCAGTCTGAGGGTCTCCCTCCCC
>JAEUMC010000682.1 GCA_016793415.1 Devosia sp.
CGGCTGTGGAAACAGTCTGGCGTCACGGTGATCTTCGTCACCCACTCGGTGTTCGAGAGCGTCTATCTCAGCAACCGCATCGTGGTGATGAAGGCCCGTCCTGGCCAGGTGTTCGCCGACCTGCCGCTCAACGGCAGCGGCGAGCGCAACGCCGAATATCGCACCTCGGAAGAATACCGCGCCGCCACCCACGAGGTGTCGCACGCGCTGCATGAAGCCATCCACGCCGGCGGGGGAACGCACTGATGAGCAATGTCGTGCAGACTGCCCCCAGTACCGACGATGAAGCGGGCACCGACAGCGCCGTCGCCATTCTTCGCCCGCGCACCTCCAATACCGAGCGGGTGTTGCGTGTCGTGGTGCCGGTCGCGATGCTGGTGCTGGCGGTGATCGCCTGGCACCTGATCGTGGTGCTCAACGGTATCCCCAAATACATCCTGCCCACCCCGGGCGATGTGGTGACGTCGCTGGTCGCCGACTGGCCGACGCTGGCACCCTCGCTGCTGGTGACGCTGAGGATCACCTTCACCGCGCTGATCCTGGCACTGATCGGCGGCGTCGCCATGGCGATCATCCTGGTGCAGAGCAAATGGGTGGAACTGGCGCTGTTTCCATTCGCCGTGATCCTGCAGGTGACCCCGGTCATCGCCATTGCACCGCTGCTGCTGATCTATGTGCCCGAGACCCAGACGGTGCTGCTGATCATCGCCTTCCTCGTGGCGTTCTTCCCGATCCTCTCGAACATGGTCACCGGTCTCAAGAGCGTCGATCATAACCTGCTCAACCTCTACGACCTTTATGGCGCCTCGCGCTGGCAGACGCTGATCTTCCTCAAGCTTCCGGCCTCCCTGCCCTACTTCATGGCGGGCCTCAGGATCGCCGGCGGGCTGGCGCTCATTGCCGCGGTGGTCGCCGAATTTGCCGCCGGCACCGCCGGCCAGGGTTCCGGCCTCGCCTTCCGGCTGCTCGAGTCGCAGTACCGGCTCAACATCCCGCGGTTGTTTGCGGCGCTGATCCTGCTCACCGGCACCGGCATCGCCATTTTCGGCATCACCTCGTTCATCGCCTGGCTGTCACTGCACCGCTGGCACGAGAGCGCAGTGAAGCGGGAGAATTGAGCGTGCTGACTGAGACAGATGGTGGGCACCACTGATGCACGGCACCCCTGCCCTCTCCACCGGTACGGTCACGCTCCGCAACGCCCGGGTCCCGAGCGCGGCACGTGGCAAGATCGGCAGTGGCGACGTTGAAACCCTCGACATCGAGATCGCCGACGGCCGCATCGCCGCCATCCGTCCCACCGGCTCCGCGCCAATCGCCGGCCCAAGCCACGATCTCGATGCCGGACTGATCCTGCCGGCCTTCGTCGACATCCACACCCACCTCGACAAGGGCCATATCTGGCCGCGGAAGCAGAACCCCGATGGCACCTGGCTCGGCGCGCTGCTCGCGGTCGGCGCCGATCGCGAACGCAACTGGGCCGCCGCCGATGTCGAGCGCCGCTTCGATTTCGCACTGCGCTGCGCCTATGCGCATGGCACGGCGGCGATCCGCACCCATCTCGACAGCGCCCCGCCACAGCACGAGATCAGCTGGGCCTTGTTCGAACAGATGCGCGCTCGGTGGGCCGGCCGCATCGAATTGCAGGCCGTCTCCATCGTCGGGCCGGACACGCTGGTGAACGCCGGCGAGCTCGACGCCGTGGCGCAGCAGGTGAAGTCCTCGGGCGGTATTCTCGGCGGCTCGGTCGCCGAGTATGCCCGCTCCAAGGAGGCAATGCTGCGGGTGGTGGAGAAGGCCGGCGAGCTCGGGCTCGATCTCGACCTTCACACCGACGAGACTGGCGATCCCTCGGCGCATGCCCTGCTGCATCTGGCGGAAGCGGTGCTGGAAACCGGCTTTACCGGCAAGGTGATGGCCGGCCATTGCTGTGTCCTGACCGTGCAGGACGAGCGCACCCAGCGCCTGACCATCGACAAGGCGGTCGAGGCCGGCATCGCCATCGTCTCGCTGCCGATGTGCAACATCTACCTGCAGGACCGGGTCAACTCGAACGGCACCGTCCGCACGCCGATCCGGCGCGGCGCCACGCTGCTCAACGAATTCAAGGCGGCCGGCGCGGTCGTCGCCATTGCCTCGGACAATACCCGCGATCCGTTCTACGCCTATGGCGATCTAGACGGCGTCGAGGTGCTGCGCGAGGGCGCACGGATCCTGCAGTTCGATCACCCGCAGGACCAGGCCTGGGACTGGCTGCGGGCGGTCGGCTCGGCACCCGCGGCGCATGCCGGCTTCGCCTACAAGGCGGTGATCGAAGTCGACGCGCCCGCCGATCTCGTGCTGTTCCGCGCCCGCAGCTGGACCGAACTCAACGCCCGCCCGCAACATGACCGCATCGTGCTGCGCGCCGGCAAGGCGATTGACACGAGCCTTCCCGACTATCGCGAACTCGACGACCTGATGGAGTAGACCATGGACATTGCCGCCTTCCGCGCCGCGCTCGGCGATATCCCGGTGCAGGACAACCCACGCATCGTGCAGCAGAAGAGCCGCGACCATTACTGGTACTCGCCTCGGCTGAAGCAGCAGCTCGAAGGCGTCACCGCCGAGATCGTGGTGTCGCCGCGCTCAGTCGACGAAGTGGTCACCGTGCTGCGCGAGGCCTTCAAATACGAGGTCCCGGTGACCCCGCGTGGGGCCGGCACCGGCAATTACGGCCAGGCCATGCCACTCTCGGGCGGCGCCATGCTCGACCTGATGAACCTCAACAAGGTGATCAAGATCGAGCAGGACCGGGTGCGCGCCGAAGCCGGTGTGATCCTGGAGCAGCTCGACGAGCAGACCATCCACGCGGTCAATGGCGAGCTCCGCTTCCACCCTTCGACCTATCGCATGGCTTCGCTCGGCGGCTTCATTGCCGGCGGCTCGGGTGGCGTCGGCTCGATCCGCTGGGGCGGCTTGCGCAACTTCGGCAATATCCTGGGGCTGAAGGTGGTCACCTGCGAGGCCGAGCCGCGGGTGCTCGACCTCAGGGGGCCCGACATCCTCAAGGTGGCGCATGCCTATGGCACCAACGGCATCATCGTCGAAGCCGAGATGCCGCTGACCGCGCATTACGACTGGGTCGACATGATGGTCGGCTTCGATTCGATCATCGATGCCTGCGCCTTCGCCGAGCAGGTGGCGCTGCAGGACGGCCTGCTCTGCAAGGAGATCTCGCCGGTCGCTGCACCGGTGGCGCACGACTATTTCAACCGCCACCGCCCCTATATCCGCAGCCGCGAGCAGTCGGTGGTGCTGCTGATGGCGGCGCCCGCCGCGGTGCCGGCGCTGGTCGATTTCGTCGCCTTCCACGAGGGCGACCTGCTCTATCGCGCCGACACGCTGACGCCCGAGGAAAAAGCCAAGCTGCCGCCGATCTACGAGCTGGCCTGGAACCACACGACGCTGCGCGGGCTGAAGATCGACCCGACCATCACCTACCTCCAGACCCAGTACCCCGACCTGGCGCATGTGAAATGGGCGGTCGACACGTTCGGCGACGAAATGCCGATGCATATCGAGATGACCCGCTTCGACGGCCGCGTGGTGTTCTCGGGCCTGCCGATCGTCCGCTATAGCTCGGAAGAGCGGCTCGAGGAGATCATCCGGCTGCATGAGGAGAATGGCTGCCTCGTCTTCAACCCGCATCGCTACACCCTCGAGGAAGGCGGCATGAAGCGGACCGACCGGGCGCAGCTGCAGTTCAAGAAAGAAGCGGACCCCAAGGGCATCCTCAACCCCGGCAAGATGATCGCCTGGGACGATCCGGATTTCGATTTCGAATCCGGTCGCACCTGGCTGTTCACCGGCCTCTACACGCTCGGCGGCGCTGCCGAATGAAGGTGCTGGTCGTCCACGCCCATCCGGTCGAAACCAGCTACAATCGCGCCCTGTTCCACGCGGTGTGCGAGTCCCTGAGGGCCAAGGGCGACGAGGTCGATGCGCTCAACCTCTACGAGGAGGAGTTCCAGGCCGCGATGAGCCGCACCGAGCGGCTCGAGTACCACGACGTGCCGGGGAACCTCACGGCGCTGACCAAGCCCTATGTCGACCGGCTGCGCGCCTGCGAGAAGATCGTCTTCGTCCACCCGGTGTGGAACTACGGCTATCCGGCGATCCTCAAAGGCTTCTTCGACCGGATCTTCCTGCCCGGCGTCTCGTTCGTGCTTGAAGGCGGCGACGCCCCCGACAAGGGCAAGCTCATACCGGGGATGAAGAACATCAAGAAGGTCGCCTATGTCACCACCTATGGCGGCGACCGCTTCCGCACCATGATCATGGGCGACCCGCCGCGCCGCCTCGCCATGCGCTGGGCCTGGGCCACCTTCGGCACGCTGATGCCGCCGACTTACCTCGCGCTCTACGACATGAACAACCAGACCGAAGCGGGGCTCAGGGGGTTCATCGACAAGGTGAAGCGGAAGATGGCGACGTTCTGAGGACGTGAGTTTGACGTCTCAAGATCGTGCCCTCCACGATCCCCTCTCTTGGAATTTCTAAGGCTTAGCGAAGGGCTAAGCCCAAGAATGTCGAGCTGTTAGATGGGTAACAGATCAGACCGGATAGATGGGTTACACATTTTGCTTGGTTCTGCGGGACAGGACGAAGCGTTTTCTATCGATGATGCCGATGTGGTGTCTGTAGAATCGCAGGGCCCATTGGCCGTCCTGGGTTTCTTCGATGGCCACCGGCTCGCCGACCAGGGAATGTGAGACGTAGACGAGCTCACCACACCATTTGATCTCGCCGTTGGAGCGGACGCGACGGACGGCAGCCTCGGCCGGGTAGTCCGGTTCGGGCATGGTTTTGGGCAGGGGCCGACTGGAGCGGTCATAATGTTCGGCTGGCGGGGTCTGGTCGAGAGCCTCGTGGGGCCGCACGCTGTTGTATTCCTCGCGGAAGCGGTCGAAGCGGCGCTGTTGCGCCAAGAGGTCAGTCTCGGGGGCCTGGCACAGCGGTAGCAGGCTCAGATGGAAGCGTTCATGGCGGCCGTTCTGCTGCGGCTTGCCCGGAGCGATCCGCTCGAGCTCGATGTCCAGCTTGACCAGTCGCACCGACAGCGGGCTCAGCCCGGCAATGCCAGCCGAAGCAAACGGCGGACCATTGTCCGAGCGAAACCGGTCAGGCAAGCCGTAGCACTCGAACAGCCGTTCGAACACCGGCCAGGCTTCCGTCTCGCCGGTCGATCCGGTCGCCTCCAGACCGAGCAGGTAGCGGCTGTGTCCATCCATTACGGTCAGCGGTTCGCAGCGGCAGCCGTCGCCGGTTCGGAACCAGCCCTTGTGATCGGCGCTCCATACCTCATTGGGCGCTTCCGGATCAGGAAACGGACCACCTCCGGCGCCTCGCCAGCGCGCCCGGCGCCGTCCCTTGACCAGACCGGCCCGCTTCAAGATCTCGCCCGCCGTCGAGGCCGCCGGCCACAGTTGGGCGGGATCGCTGCGTCGCAGCACGGCCATGATCTTCTTGGGGCCCCACAGCGGATGGGCCTCTTTACTCCCGATGATCCGTTCCACCAGATCAACAGGAGTTGCCCGGCCATGATGCAGCGGCGCCCGCGGCAGATCCGCCAACCCGGCAACGCCGCGCTCCCGATACCGTCCCAGCCACTTGTAGCCGGTCTTGCGTGAGATCGAGTACGCCGCGCAAAGCGCGCTCATCGTCTCCTCATCTTCAAGGCACGCGGCAACAAACCGAACCCGCTCGTCCATCGTCCCAGTCTCTCGCCAAACCATCACCGGTCCTCCCGGCGGCAAGAAACTGTTACCTATCTATCCGGTCCAGACTGTCACCCTTCTATCCGGCTCGGACAAGATTTTGCTTTCTCCCCCGCCAAGGGGGAGATGGTCCGTGCCTTCCATTTGCACCGGAGCAGCAGTCGGGACTCTCCCCCTTGGCGGGGGAGAAAGCGAAAACTTGGGCTTAGCGCAGCTAAGTCCTTAGTTTTTCGCAAGAGAGGGGGGCGTGGGGAGCCACCTGGCTACACCCGATCCAACTCCACCACCGGCAGATGGATCGCGCTCGGGTGCGCCGGGTCGTGGAAGATCTCGATATCGGCCGACGCCAGGTGTGAGGCTTCGCCCAGCGGCTCGTCCGTGCCGGTGTTCCTCGCGTAGCGCGGGTGGGCGCCGCTGGCGACGATGACGCGCAGGCAGTGGTTGCGGTTGAAGCGGTGCGCCGTGGCGTGCATGCGGAAGTTGAGCTTCCAGATGTCGTCGGCCACTGCCGGATCGGCCGAGGTCTTGCGGATGATGCCGTCGCAGACGTTGATCGACAGCCCCTTCTCGTCGACGTCGCAGAGCCGGACGAAGAAATCGGTGTTGGGGAGGGTCGAGCGCGCGTGGAGCGCGATCCGCACCTGGCCGAGAATGGTGATGGGATTGAACAGCGGCTCGGAGGTGTAAACCAGCACGTCCTCCCGCTTTTCGAGCGGGGCGTTGTCGACCGGTCCGGCGCCGTTGAAGGCGAACATGGCACCACCGACCGCCGGGGTCGGATGGGCCGGATCGTAGGTATAGGTGTCGGGCGCCGAGGCGCGCACCGGGCGCTGCGACAGCACCTTGTCGGGGTGGATGTGCCAGATCTGGTTTTCCGCCGGCAAGGGCGGATAGCTGTCGAACTCGCGCCACTCGTTGAGCCCGCCGATATGGAGCCGCACCGGCTTGGGCCTGAGGCTCGTCGCGTCGCCGAGCAGCTTGGCGTTCATCCATTCGAGCGTCTGCTTGACGCTTTCCATCTGCAGGTCGGAACTGACATGAAACCACGGCCCGATGGTGAGCTGCGGGGAATGGCCGGCATCGACCAGCGTGGCGTAGTCGCGCAGCAGCTGATCGAGCATGAAATCGTACCAGCCGGAGGTGAAGCTCACCGGCGGGGTGCGGGCGTTCAGCCGATGGGTATGGTCGAGCGGCTGCCAGAAGGCGTCGTTGCCGATCGCTTCGTCCATCCAGCGGCGCCAGAACGGCACCTCGCGGCCGGTGACCCGCTTGTCGGCATCGCGCAGCGGCAGCTTCATGGTGGCGCGCAGCGTCGCCCGTTCGATGCCGCCGGTGAACATGCGCTGCGCGGTGCGCATCGGGTTGCCGCGGAGGCCCTCGACCGTCTGGATCCAGCTCAGCCACAAGCCGACCGCCAGCCCGCCGCCGGGAAAGACGATGGAGCGGAACTCGGCGCTGGTCACCTTGATCGCCATGGCCGACTGTTTGGGCAGCGCATCGCAGATCGCCCATTGCGCATAGCCGAGATAGCTCGGGCCGGAGGTGCCGAGCCGGCCGTCGAACCAGGGCTGCGCCTTGATCCAGTCGAGCGTGGCGAGGCCGTCCTCGCGCTCATGGCTGAGGGGGTCGAACTCGC
>JAEUMC010000711.1 GCA_016793415.1 Devosia sp.
GTGATTACCCGATGCCGCCGGCCGACGAACCGCTGATCGCACCGCTCTGCGATCTGCTCGGAGGGTGGGCGATGACGGGTCTTTGCAATCAGGTCAGGTGCTTCCTCGCCGATGACAGCGGCGCGACGGCAATTGAGTATGGTCTGATTGCCGGGCTGATCGCGGTCGGCGCCATCGTTGCCATGACCCTGACCGGCAACAGCCTCAGTTCAATGTTCGAATATGTATCGAGCCGCTCATCCGAGCAGCTCGACAATATCAACGATATCTAAAAGCGCTTTCAGGAAAAGTTGCAGACTTTTCTGGTTCGAAAGCGCGACAAATCAAAGGTTTGGAGCACTTCGCCGTTTCAACGAAACGGTGAAATGCTCTAGCGCCCGAGCGCCTCAGCTCTTGCCCAGCACGTCCTTGAGCCGGACCGTGGCGCTGCCCGGGCGCAGCGGCTTCTGCTGGCTTTCGTGCGGGGCCCAGCCTGAGAGCCAGATGATCTCGAGCGTCGCCCGCACCCGCCCGTCCGGGTCGCCCGCCAGTTCTGCATAGGCGGCGCTGGCTGCCGCGATCAGCGTCCTGCTCGCCATGCGGCCGGGCCGGTCGGCGAGCGGGTTCTGCGCCCCCAGGCCCTTGAGTTCGCGCATCAGCCGCAGCAGGTCGCCATAGCGGATTGGATAGGTCTCGAGGTCGGTCACCGGCAGGGCGTAGCCCGAGCGCTGCAGCAGGCCGCCGGCATCGGCCAGCGGGATGAACGGCGCAACACGCGCAAAGGCGCCGCCCGAGGTTTCGGCGTCGGCACGCAGGAACGCCTGGCGAAGCTCGGTCAGGCTGTCGCCGCCGAGCGCCGCGGCGATCATCAGGCCATCGGGCCGAAGGTGGGCGCGGATGCGGGAGAGAAAGCCCGGGACGTCGTTGATCACCTGCAGGTCGAACAACGAAACGATCAGATCGTAGCCATCGCGCGGCAGCAGCAGCGCTTCGGGATCGACCAGCGGCGCATCGGGCGAACCCAGCACGGTCGAGGCGCGTTCGAAGGCGAAGGCGCCGCTCGCCGAGCGGCCCATCAGCGGCAGGCGCGATCCATCCGGCGACATGATCAGCGCCTGCTCGAAATCCCGCGAGACGGTGATCAGGCGCGATGCCAGGTCGTCGAGCGCCAGCTGGGTGACGAAGTCATCCGGCTCGGCCGGTCGCCGCGACAGGTGCTCGGCAATCAGCGAGCGGTCGAAGACCTTCGGAGGCAGCGCCATGGTTCGTCTCTGCATTCAGTTGTCGCGGGGGATCGAGCGGAAAACTCTGCCGCTTTTGCAGATCCCGCTCTAAGCTCGCGGGCGTTATGGAATTGGGGCAGAGCAAAGTCAAAGCCGGATCGGCTGCCGTGGCGCGGCTGGGCAGCGCTTTGCTCGATCTGGTCTATCCGCCGACCTGCCTCGACTGCGGCGCGCCGATCGCGTCGCATGCGGCGCTCTGTCCGCGCTGCTTTGCCGGCCTCAGGCCGATCACCCGGCCCTGGTGCCCGGTGCTGGGGCTGCCCTTCGAGGTGTCGCTTGGTCCCGATGCCCGTTCCGCCGAAGCCATCGCCGATCCGCCACCCTTCGATCGAGCCCGCTCGGCAGTGCGCTACAACGAGGTGGCCCGCGCCATCGTCAGCCGGCTCAAGTATGGCGACCGCCCGGAACTGGCAGAGTTCTGCGCTCGCCTGATGCATCCGGCCGGCATGGAGTTCTGGGCCGAAGGCCCGGTGCTCGTGCCGGTGCCGCTCCATCGCTGGCGCCAGTTCGAGCGCCGCTACAACCAGTCGACCGAGCTGGCGCGAGCGCTGGCCCGCCTGACCGGTCTCTCCATCGATACCGGGCTCGTCATGCGCCGTCGCCGCACCCGGCAGCAGGTCGGGCTGTCGGTCGATGCGCGGCACCGGAACGTCGCGGGCGCCTTCGCGGCGCACCCCGAAGTGCTGCGGCGGCTCAAGGGGCGAGGCGTGGTGCTGGTCGATGACGTCATCACCACCGGGTCGACCGTCGGCGCCATCACGCGCGAGCTCAAGCGGGCCGGCGTGGTCAAAATCGATGTGATCTCATTCGCGCGCGTTGTGACAGGCGCGGAACTCCCCATATAGAAGTCAACAAACCCCAGCGTTCTGTAGGCGAGATGAAAAAGGTAGAAATCTATACGACCCAGTGGTGCCCGTATTGCCATGCGGCGAAGTCGCTGCTGGACGAGAAGGGCGTGAGCTACGAGGAGGTCGATGCCGACGACCCGGACGTGCGCATGGCAATGGTGCAGCGCGCCAATGGCCGCCGCACCGTGCCGCAGATCTTCGTCGGCGAGACCCATGTCGGCGGCTATGACGATATGGCGGCGCTCGACCGGCGCGGCCAGCTCGATCCGCTGCTCGCCAACTAGGATCCGCTGATGCGCGTCGCCGCCCTGCAGATGAACTCCGGTACTCAGCCAGGCCCCAACCTCGACCAGCTCGAGCAGTTGGCCGGCGAGGCAGCCGGGCAGGGCGCGACCTACCTGTTGTCGCCGGAAGTCTCGGTGGTGTTCGCCGAGAACCGCGATGGTCTGAAAGCCGTGGCCGGCCCGTGGGAGAACAACCCCGCGATTGCGCGTGTCGGCGAGATCGCCAGGCGGCTTGGCGTCAGCCTGCACCTCGGCTCGCTTGCCGTGGCACTGCCCGATGGGCGCTTCGCCAACCGCTCGGTGCTGTTCCGCCCGGATGGCTCGATCGCCGCGACCTATGACAAGATTCACCTGTTCGATGCGACGCTGCCCGGGCTCCGGAACTATCGCGAGAGCGAAACCTATGCCGGCGGCGAGGCAGCAGTGGTAACCGATGCCCCGGGTTTCCGCCTCGGCATGACCATCTGCTACGACGTCCGCTTTCCGGCGCTGCACCGGGCCCTCGCGGAAGCCGGGGCAGAGGTCATCTCGGTGCCTGCGGCCTTCACGGTTCCCACCGGCGAGGCGCATTGGGAAGTGCTGCTGCGCGCCCGCGCCATCGAGACCGGCTCGTGGGTGATTGCCGCGGCCCAGGCCGGTGCACATGAAAATGGCCGATCTACCTGGGGGCATTCGATGATCATCGACCCGTGGGGCCGGATCGTCACCCAGCTTGGCGGCGAGGGCCCGGGCATTGCCATTGCCGATATCGCGCTATCAGCAGTGGATGATGCGCGCGGCAAGGTTCCGGCGCTTGCCAACGCACGCCGGTTTTCGCTAACCCTCGACGCTTCGGGCCCCAAGGTATTCGCCCGAGAGGACGTATCGGCGTGATCAGCTACTCGCTCATCTGTGACAGATCCCACAAGTTCGACGCCTGGTTCAAAAGCGCTGAAGCTTATGACGAGCAGGCCAGCCGCGGCATCGTCACCTGCCCGGTCTGCAACTCGGTGAAGGTGGAAAAGGCGCTGATGGCGCCGGCCGTGTCGCGGATGAATTCCGACAAGGTGTCGCTGTCGAGCGGGCATCCGCAGCAGGCCGAGATCCGCGAGATGCTGCGCGTCATGCGCAAGAAGGTGACCAGCGAGGCGGACTATGTCGGCGATCGGTTCGCCGAGGAAGCCCGCAAGATCCATTTCAAGGAAGCTGATCCACGCGGCATCTACGGCGAAGCCACCCGCGACGAAGTGGCGGAGCTGATCGACGACGGCGTCGACTTCCTGCCGCTGCCACATGTGCCGGACGAGGCCAACTAGCGGGCCAGATATTCGCGGGCCAGCATGCGTGCTCTCCGCAGCCGGGCCTTTACGGTTTCGCGGGTCGTTTCGAGCCGCGCCGCGATCTCGTCGATCGTCAGTTCCTCCAGATCTCGCAAGACCAGCACCTCGCGATAATGGGCAGGCAGCGACTCGATGGCGGCCGTGAGGTCGAGGCGCAATTCGTGATCGGGCCGCGTGGCGATCTCGGCGCGGTCCTCCACGATGTCCAGCGGAGCCGCCTGCCCGAAGCCGTGCCGGGCGAGCCGGAGGCATTCACGTCGCACCACGGCGAACAGCCAGCCTGAGAAGGCCGAGACGGCGCGCAGGCTGCCGATGTGCCGATGCAGCAGGCACAGGGCATCCTGCACGGCATCGTCGACATCGGCGGTGCGACAGGTGATCCGGGCGTAGCGGCGAATGTCGGGCTGCGCCACCGCGAGCAGCGATGCGATCGCGGCGGCATCGCCATCTCGGGCCGAGGCAATGAGTTCGATGGGCGGCATCAGGCTCTGTCGACCGGTTTCCGCCCGATCATGGCACAGGCCGGGCAATAGCCGAACACACCGGTCAGCGCGAGGTAGAGGCCGAGCGCGGCGACCATGTATCCCAACCAGCCGGCCGCATAGAGCAACCCGCCGCCGATCAGCGCCCCGCCGGCCGCAAGCCGGACGATCTGCTCCCAGGCAAAGACATTCTTGCGATAGAACATGGCCTCTCTCCGTTGCTGTGTCTGTTCGGTAAGAGGCGGCCGCAGGCCGGAACGGTTC
>JAEUMC010000739.1 GCA_016793415.1 Devosia sp.
GCCCGCGTGCTGCGCGAGCAACTCGGCAAGCGCCTTGCTGCCGAGGCCAACACGGATTTCGAGAGCGACATGCCCGAGGTGGCGCCCAAGCGGAAGCCGGCGACCAATCCAAAGCTGCGCGCCGCCGCGCCGGGTAAGGAGTTGAAGAAGGATTCGCCGCGCAAGTCGCGCGAGAACAAGTTCCGCTTCGAGGATGACGAGACCGAGGCCGCGGCTGCCGCCGCGCTCGCCGAACGTCCACGCCAGGATCGCCCCGGCCGCTTCGACAAGAAGCCGGCCAAGGCCCCGAGCCGTCCGCGCCCGGTCGATCCTTCGGAAATCCGCACCATCCATTTCGAGGATGGCCGCGAGGCCGAGATTCGGGTCAAGCCGCCCCGTTCCGATCGTGATGGCGACGAGCGCGGCAAGCGCTGGAGTCCTGACGACAGCTCAGCCAGGAACTTCGGTCGTCCCGCCCACCACGAGGATCGGCCATCGCGCGGCGCGAAGTCCGACGGCGATCGCCCCCGCGGCGATCGTCCGCCGCGCCCCTATGGCGACAAGCCGAAATTCGGTGACAAGCCGAAATTCGGTGACAAGAAGCCTTTCGGTGGCAAGGGCAAGTTTGGCGACAAGCCCCGCAGCGATCGCCCCTATGGCGATCGTCCACCTCGCAATGACGGCGATCGTCCCGCCCGGAGCGGCGGCTTCGGTAAGAAACCCTACGCGCCGCGCAGCGTGGAAGCTGGTGATCGCCCGGCTCGAAAGTTCGGCGACAAGCCCTACGGCGACCGTCCGCCCCGTGGCGACCGCCCCTATGGCGATCGTCCGCCTCGCAATGATGGTGATCGTCCCGCCCGCAGCGGTGGTTTCGGCAAGAAGCCGTACGCGCCGCGCAGCGCGGAAGCCGGTGATCGCCCGGCTCGCAAGTTCGGTGACAAGCCCTACGGCACGCGTCCGCCCCGGGACGGCGGAGACCGCAAGCCCTTTGGCGGTAAGCCGGGTGGCGATCGCAAGCCGTTGTCCGACAAGCCTGGCGATGCCCCCCGTGGCGGCAAGCCGTTCGGCAAGCCGTCGGGCGGTGGCCGTCCCTCCGGTGGCTCCGGCCGTCCTGCTGGCGGCTCTGGTCGTCCCGCCGGTGACCGTCCCCGCGGACCCAAGAAGCCGCGCGAGTAGGCGATGCGCATCGTCGCCGGCAAGTTTCGCGGCAAGGCGCTGCTGTCGCCCTCCGACGACAGCATTCGCCCGACCTCCGACCGCGCCCGCGAATCGGTGTTCAACATCCTCGCGAGCCGCATCGGAGTGCATCTCGATGGCCTGAAGGTTCTCGATCTTTTCGCCGGCACCGGCGCCCTTGGCCTCGAAGCCCTGTCGCGCGGTGCCTCGAGCGCGGTGTTCGTCGATAATGGCGCCGAATCCCGCGGCATCATCCGCGACCACATCGAGGCCTTCGGCATCGCCGGCATCGCCAAGCTGCTTCGCCGCGACGCCACGGCGCTCGGTCCCGCCGGCACCATGGGGCCCTTCGACCTGGTGTTTCTCGACCCACCCTACGCCAAGGGCCTCGGGGAGCAGGCGCTGACCTCGCTCAAGGCCGGCGACTGGCTGGCCCCGGACGCCACCATCGTGCTCGAGGAATCCTCCGAGGTCGAGCTTGTGCTTCCGGAGGGCTTCTCGCTCGACGATCGCCGTGAGTATGGTGCGGCTGCTGTGCATTTCATCCGCGCGCATTGAGGCGAAACATGCAGTTCCGCGCCGTCGTCATCCCGTCCGGCAATGCCACCGCCGTCGAAATCCCTGACGATGTCATGCGCGCGCTCGGCCCCGAAGCGCGCCCGCCGGTGGCGATCAGCATCAATGGCCACAGCTGGCGCAGCCGTGTCGCCATCATGAACGGCAGGCGCCTCGTCGGCATCAGTGCGGCCAATCGCAACGCCGCCGGCATCGAGGAAGGCCAGACGATCGACCTCGAAATCTCGCTCGACACCGCACCGCGCGAGGTCGAGGAGCCGGACGATCTGAAATCTGCACTCGACGATCGCCCTGCCGCGCGGGCGGCCTTCGATAAGCTGCCGTTCGGGCTCAAGGCCAAGCACGTGCGGGATATCGAAGCCGCCAAGAGCGCCGAAGTCCGCGCCCGCCGGATCGGCAAGCTGGTGGAAACGCTGGCTTGAGCGCCTAGCGCGTCCGCCCGAACAGCCGCTCGATATCGGCCTTCTTCAGTTCGACATAGGTCGGTCGGCCATGGATGCATTGGCCGGAATGCGGCGTTGTTTCCATCTCGCGCAGCAGCGCGTTCATTTCTTCGACCCTGAGCCGCCGCCCCGAGCGCACCGAGCCATGGCAGGCCATGCGGCCGATGATCGCCTCCAGCCGGTCGGCCAGCGCCGCCGAGCTATCCCACTCCGCGAGGCCGTCGGCGAGGTCGCGCACCAGCCCATCGATATCGGCCTGTCCGAGCAGTGCCGGTGTCTCGCGCACTGCCACCGCCCGTGGCCCGAACCGCTCGAGATAGAGCCCAAGCCGCTCCAGCGTCGGCGCCGCCTCTTCGAGCCGGCTGCAATCGTCCTCGCTGAGCTCGATCACTACCGGGATCAACTGCATCTGGCTCGCCACCGGGCCCGACGCCATCTGCGCCTTGAACCGCTCGTACACCAGCCGCTCATGCGCCGCGTGCTGGTCCACCAGCAGCAGGCTGTCGCCGTTCTGCGCCACGATGAAGTTGTCGAACATCTGGGCGCGCGCCGTGCCCAGCGGATACTCCACCGGTTCGGCTGCGGGAGGCGGCGCATCATACCGGGCGCTCGGCTCGGCGAACTCCGCAAACCGCGCTGGTGCTGCCGGGGCAATCCCTCCGGCGTGGCGCTGGCGGCCAAGACCAGCATAGGCGCCGGAGGAGGGGGGCACCCAACCTGCCGTCGTCCGCACCGGCGCCGCCTCGTACTCCGGTACCCGGAACGCTTCGACCACATCCTCGGCCACCGTGCTCGCCGCGCGATGGCCGGCCGCATCCAGCGCCTCGGTGATCGCCCGGATCACCGCACCGCGCACCGCGCCCGGATCGCGGAATCTGAGCTCCGCCTTGGTCGGATGGACGTTCACGTCGACGTCTGCCGGATCGACGGCGAGAAAGATCGCCACCACCGGAAAGCGGTCGCGGAACACGAAATCCGCATAGGCCGCGCGGATCGCGCCCACCAGCACCTTGTCGCGCACCGCCCGGCCGTTGACGAAGAAATACTGGCTCAGTGAGTTGGCGCGCGTGTAGGTCGGCAGCCCCGCCAACCCGGTCACCACCATGCCGTGCCGCATCGTTGCGAGCGGCACGGCATTGTCGCCGAAATCCCCACCCATCACGTCACCGAGCCGGGCGCGCAGCGCTCCGTCACCCTCGCGCCCGGGCCAGTTCGAAGTCGTGCGGTCGGCGCCATCGAGCACGAACTGCACCTCAGGATTGGCCATCGCCAGGCGCTTCACCATGTCGGTGATCGCCCCCGCCTCGGAGCGCTCGGTCTTCAGGAATTTCCGTCGCGCCGGCACGTTGCCGAACAACTCGCGCACCTCGACGATGGTGCCGCGGTTCATCGCCAAGGGTACCGGCCGCGATTTCACCCCGTGCTTGACGGTCAGCCTGAGCCCGCTCGCATCCTCGGCCCGGCGCGAGGCGATCCCCAGTTCCGCCACAGCGCCGATCGAGGCCAGCGCCTCGCCGCGGAACCCCAGCGTCCGGATGTCGTCGAGCCCATCGTCGGCGAGCTTCGACGTCGCGTGCCGCTCGACTGACAGCATGAGGTCGGCTTCGTCCATGCCGACGCCGTCATCCTCGATGCGGATCAGGCTTTGCCCGCCGCCGCCGGTGGTGATGTGCACCCGGCTCGCACCGGCATCGATGGCATTCTCGACCAGTTCCTTGACCACGCTCGCCGGCCGTTCCACCACCTCGCCTGCGGCGATGCGATTGATCAGATCTTCGGGAAGCTGGCGGATGGGCAAGACGATTCTCCTGACGGGAGAATGTAGCGATGCGCCGTCGCCGCTGCCACGACTTTGCCGACACCCCCCGTGGTTGTTGCCAGCAGCGGATGCTACACACCGCTCATGCCCAGCCCCATGGACCAAGCTCTCTTGCTCGCCGAAGCCGCCGCCGCTGCCGGTGAAGCGCCGGTCGGCGCTGTCATCGTCGAAGGCGATCGCGTCCTTGCCGCCGAACGCAACCGCATGCGCGAGCTCAACGATCCCACCGCCCATGCCGAGTTTCTCGCCATCCGCACCGCCCTTGCCGTGCGCGGCACCGGCCGGCTCGATGGCTGCGACCTCTACGTGACGCTCGAACCCTGCGCCATGTGCGCCGGCGCCATCGCCCACACCCGGCTGCGTCGGGTCTTCTACGGCGCCGAGGATCTGAAGGCCGGCGCCGTCGACAATGGCGTGCGCCTGTTCGAAAGTCCCAACTGCCACCACCACCCTGAGATCATCGGCGGTGTTGGGGCTAGGCGGTCGGGGGAATTGCTGAAGATGTTCTTCCAGGGGCTGCGGTAACGCCGAGAATCCAGTGGCTGCGAACCCCCACCGGCCGACTGGTGGCGCGCGACCGCCCTACCGCGCCTCGGCCCGCATCGAGTCCTGCTGCTTTGTCAGGAACGACTCGATCCGCCCATCCAGCGCGCGCTTGAAGTTGTCCTTGTCTTTTTCGACATGCGCCACCAGCTCGCGCACCCGCCAGAACTCCAGCGCGCCGAACGCGCTGAGGTGTGGCCGCACGTAGACGTCGGGCGGGTAGGCCGCCATCATATGCGCGGTCAGCGAATGCATCATGATCTGCGCCGCGCCGAACCACACATCGAGCGCCTTGTGGTTGGTCTTGTTGAGCTGCTCGGACGGATCGCCATTGACGTCGACGCCGACGAGAATGTCGGTATCGGCCGCCGCCTGGTCGAGCGGCAATGGGTTCACCACGCCGCCATCGACCAGGAGGTGATTGGCGAACGGCACCGGCTTGAACAGGCTGGGGATCGCAATCGAGCCGGCAATCGCCTGCCGCAGCGGCCCCTCCGAGAACACCGCCTGATGCCAGGACTGGAAGTCGGTCGCCACCACGTAGAACTTGGTCTTCAAGTCCTTGAACTCGAGCGGGAACGGGTCGGGCAGGAACGCGTCGACCACCTGGCAGGCATCGAGCTGCACGTTGAAGCCGGACTGGAAGAAACTACCGAGGTTGCGCACCTGCGCCCCCCATAACCGCCCGGCAATGATCCGCATGGTGCCCAGCACGGCAAACGAGTGCTCGCGCAGTTCCGCGCCGGTCATGCCGCTGGCCCAGCCCGAGCCGATCAGCGCGCCGATCGAGGTGCCCGAAATCACATGGGGTCTGAGCCCCATCTCATCCATCGCCTCGATGTAGGGGATATGCGTCAGTCCGCGGGCCGAGCCGCCGCCGAGCGCCACCCCGATCCGCGGTTCCGGTGGGGGCGCCTGACCATGCGTGTGTTCACGAAACTCGCCACGCAGACGATCGACAATCTGCTGCCCCCGCCGCTGCAGCGGCGTCGGTTCGACCGGCGCTGTCATCTCATGGGTCACGATAAGGAGGTAGGATACGCTCTTCTCGTTTATAAGACGTTCAGGCGGGTTTGAGTTCCCTCGCGACCGCCCGCCAGCCGATATCGCGCCGGCAGAAGCCTTCCGGCCAGGTGATCCGGTCCACCTCGGCATAGGCCCGGTCGCGCGCTTCGCCCACCGTCCGGCCAAGCGCCGTCACGTTCAGTACCCGCCCGCCATTGGCGAGCAGCTTGCCATCGCGCCTGAGCGTGCCGGCGTGGAACACCATCAGCTGGTCGTCGTCCTGGCCGTTGATCCCCAGGATCTCGCTGCCTTTTTCGGGATTGACCGGATAGCCCTTGGCGGCCAGCACCACGGTCAACGCCACCTCGTTGCTGAAGTCAGGCTTTGCGGTTCTCAGCGTGCCGCGGGCCGTCGCTTCGAGCAGATCGAGCGCGTCCGACTTGAGACGCAGCATCAGCACCTGACACTCCGGATCGCCGAACCGTACGTTGTATTCGATCAGCTTGGGGCCCTTCGATGTCACCATGATGCCGGCAAACAGCACTCCGGTGAACGGCGTGCCGCGCTCCGCCATGCGGCGGATCGAGGGCAGGATGATCTCGTTCTCAACCGCCGCCGTCACCTCCGGTGTCATCACCGGGGCAGGGGAATAGGCGCCCATGCCGCCGGTATTGGGGCCGCGGTCGCCGTCCCACACCCGCTTGTGGTCCTGCGCGCTGGGCAGCATGACCACGCTCTCGCCGTCGCAGAGCGCGAAGATCGAGGCTTCCTCCCCCTCGAGATACTCCTCGATCACCACCGTCGAGCCGCTCTCGCCGAACGCCCCCGAGAAGCAGTCGCGCACCGCGTCGGCGGCCTCCTGGATGGTCATCGCGACCGTCACGCCCTTGCCCGCCGCGAGGCCATCGGCCTTGATCACGATCGGCGCACCCTGGTCGTGCACATAGGCGAGCGCATCGCTCTCGTTGTCGAACCGGCCATAGGCGGCCGTCGGCACCTTGGCTTCGTCGCAGATCAGCTTGGTGAACGCCTTCGATCCTTCGAGCTGGGCCGCCGCCTTGCTCGGTCCGAAGCACAGCAGCCCCGCTGCGCGCACATCGTCGCCGAGCCCCGCTACGGCTGGGGCATCGGGGCCGATCACCACGAAGTCCACCCGGTTGGAGCGCGCGAACGCCAGCACTGCCGCATGATCGGTGATATCCACCGGCACGTTCTCGGCGATCTCACTGGTACCGCCGTTCCCCGGCATCACGAACAGCTTCTCGCAGCGCGGTGACTTGGCAATCGCCCAGGCCAGCGCATGCTCACGACCGCCCGACCCAATCACCAGAATGCGCATAGATGAGGTCTCCGATCGTGCGATGGGCGCTTGGCCCCGCGAGGCCAGCAAGCGACGACAGCGCCTTTAGCATTTGCTTCAATCCCTCGCCACCCTTGACGGACTCGTGCCTTTCCCGCACCTGTCACCCATGCCCGCACCGCTGACCAATGCCG
>JAEUMC010000491.1 GCA_016793415.1 Devosia sp.
GGCATCGCCGCCGCCGCCCTGGCGCTGGCCTTCCCGGCCAAGAAGCGGGATCTCGACCAGGACCAGTTGCCCGGACAGCCGGTCGCGGCGTGAGGTCTGCGCCCCTCCCCCTCGAGGGAGGGGCTCACGGCTCGCGCAGGAACCCTGCCGAGCGCCGCTGGAGCACCCCGATAATGGTGGTGGCGCCGAGGAAGCCGGTGATCAGGATGGCGCCGAGGTCGACCGCGGCGAGCGTCCAGCTGTCGAGGGCGAACTCGACGTCGAGCAGCACCATGGTGAGGATCCAGGCCAGGGCGATGCCGAGCGGCGTCGCCAGCAGCGCCGCGAAGGCCGCCAGCAGCACATAATGCAGCACCGACACCGACAGCACGTCGAAGCGCTTGGCGCCGAGCACCTTTGAGATCACTGCATCGGCCTGCCGCTGTCGGCGGCCGGTGGCAAGACTGCCGATCAAGACCAGCAGGCCGTTGCCCACCGCGAGGCCGCCAACCAGCGAGGCGGCGAGCGACAATTGGCTCAGCGCTCGGGTGATCTGCTCGAGCGTCGCGCCGATGGCGATGAAGCGGACATCGGGCAAGAGGGTCGCGAGCTGGCGCTCCACGGCTTCTTCGCGTCCCGGCGCCGCGGTCACGGCGCCCAGCAGGGTCGAGGGATAGGCGTCAAGCACGCCGGGCGAGAAGGTGGCAAGAAAGTCGATGCCGCCCTGCCAGGAATAATCGCGGAAATTGGCGACCTCGGCCGTGATGGTATCGCCGAAGATGGCGAAGCTGAGCTTGTCGCCGAGGTTGATCCCGAGCCCGGCCCGGAGGCTCTGGTGCAACGACACCAGCGGCGCCCCCTGATAGTCGACCGGCCACCAGGCGCCCGCCACCAGCTTGGAGGTCGTCGGCAACACCTGCCGATAGGTGAGCGGGATTTCGCCCGAAAGCAGGAACGACGCCTCCGGCCCACGCGGCTGCAGCCGCTCCACCGGGGTATCGTTGAGCGCGCTGAGCGCACCGCGCAGCATCGGCGTCGCAGCAAAGGCGGTGACGTCGCTGCCTTCGTCCTTCAGCTTCTGCAGGGCATCGACCTCGTCGGGGAACAGGTCGGAGGCGACCAGGGTAGGAGCGTCGAACACCGAGGCGCCCAGGTACTCGTTCCTGAGATTTACCTGCAGCACCAGCACCACCACCAGCATGGCGAGGGCGAGGCCCACCGAGACGACCACCGAGGAGGCGTTCGAGCCCGGGCTCGAGATATTGCGCAGCGCATAGCGCAGCACGCGGTTGGAGGACTCCGGGGCTTTGCGCAGCGCCTGCCGGGCAAGGAAGATGCCGAACTGGAACAGCACCACCGAAAGCACGCTGACAATGGCGAAGGCCGCCACCAGCATCGCATCGTCGGTCATGATGACGGCGAGCCACAGGAACAGGGCAGCGGCCAGCACCAGCGGCACGATGCGGGCGGAAAAGATCAGCCCGGCCCAGTCGATCGGCGGCGCGGCCAGCCCCTTGGAGCGGAACAGCGTTACCGGGCTGATGGTCTGAGCCTGCTGCAAGGGCAGATAGGAGAAGGCGAAAGCGATCAGGAAGCCGACGCCGGCCGCCACCAGCAATGGCTGGACGTGCACCGTCGGGGCCAGTTCGACGCCGACCGCGGCGCCGATGGTGGGCAATGCCACCAGCGCCGTGCCGGCGCCGATGACGAGGCCGATGCCGACGCCGACGGCCGCGAGCGCCGCGATCTGGGAGAAGAAGTGTACGAAGATCCGCGCCCGACCCGCGCCCATGCTGCGCAGCACGGCGATGACATTGGCGCGCTCGGCGACGTAGGCCGAAATGGATGTCCAGACGCTCACCCCGCCAATCAGCAGCGAGGCGAGGCCGACGATCACCAGGAAGCGCATGAACAGATCGTAGTAGCGCACCATGGGCCCCAGGCCCTCGCGGGCCGAGCGGATGGTCCAGCTGGGGTCGGCCAGCGCCGTCTCCAGCGCCGCCTTGCCGGAATCGGCGTCGCCCTCGGCCAGCACCAGCTTGTAGCGGAAGAAGGTGCCGAGACCGGGCAGCGGCGAGGTGCGGTCGGACAGCACGGCCAGGGCCTCGGTGCTGATGACCACCGGCAAGCCGAGCCGAAAGCCGCGCACTGCGGCATCGGGCAGGCCGCCCAGCGCGCCGCGCGCCTCGAACTCGGTTCCGGCGATCTCGAGGGTATCGCCGATCTTGATGCCGAGCTGGTCCAGCATCAACGGGTTGACCAGCGCCCCGAACCGGCCATCGCGGAACGACAGGAAGCTGAACGGCGTCTCGCCGGCGGGCAGCTCGGGGCTGTCGACGGCGCCGAGCAGCGGGTAGGTCTCGCCCACCGAGATCAGATCGACAAAGGCGCTCGCCGCGCCCACTTCGGCCCGCACATTGGTGTCGACCACATAGGAGACGCGGCCGAAGCGTGAGATCAGCGCCAGTTCGTCCGCCGTCGCCTGCCGGTCGGCGCGCGACAGTTCGACATCGCCGCCCATCAGCACGGCGGCATTGTCCTCTACCGCCTGGCGGATGCTGGCGCCGACCGAGCTGACGCCAGCGATCAGTGCCGTGCCGACAGCGAGGCAGATGATCAGCAGGCTGAAGCGCCGGAGGTCGCCGCGCATATCGAGCAGGCCGATGCGTATGGCCGCGAGAAGCGCACGCATCAGGTCTGGACCGAGCGGGTTTCGACCAGCTCGCCCGCAGTCATGGTGAACACCCGGTCGGCCCGTGCCGCCAGCGACGGATCGTGGGTGATCAGCACCACGGCGGTGCCTTGCTTGCGTGCCAGCTCGAACATCAGCTCGACCACCACTGCGCCGGTTTCCTGGTCGAGATTGCCGGTTGGCTCGTCGGCGAGGAGCAGCCGGGGTTTGGCGATCATGGCGCGCGCCAGCCCGACACGCTGCTGTTCGCCGCCCGACAGCGCCGCCGGCCGGTGATGCAGCCGGCCGCCGAGCCCGACCGCCTCAAGCGCCGCCGCAGCGGCTTCACGCGTCTGCGCCAGCGACAGGTCGGGCGAGGCGATCTCGAGCGCGAGGCCGACATTGTCGAGCGCGGTGAGCGACGGGATCAGGTGAAAGCTCTGGAACACGATACCGAGAGTATGGCGGCGGAACACCGCCAGATCGTCCTCGCTCAGCCCCGACAGGTCCTGCCCGGCCACCACCACCTTGCCGGAGGTGGCGCGCTCGAGCCCGGCCAGCAGCATCAGCAGCGAGGTCTTGCCACTGCCCGACGGGCCGACGATCGCAGCGACTTCCGAAGCCTCGACCCTGAGCGAGACGTTCTTGAGAATGTGAAGCGGCTGTGAAGCGACCTCGAGAGTGTAGTCCACACCGGACGCATCAACGATCGGCTGAGCCGCCGAGACACGCGGGCTGGAATTAGGGTCTGGACTTGGGGCCATTTGGGACTTGCGGTAGGGGACAAACCAAAAGAATGTGCTGGCCGCTCTTGCTTCTTGCAGCCCGTGGCATGATCTCTGGCATCGTCGGGCGGGCAAGTCAAAATGGAAGCGGACCGAATAGCCGGCCGCTTACAGATTTCAGCGTTACTGAACGCATCAACGCCGTTGGAGGGCGTGGGACGAGATGAGACAGCACCTGCATGCCGCTGTGGCCGTGGCCGCCATGACGCTGTCGGGCATGGCGACGCCGGCGATTTCGGGACCGGTGGAAGACCTGAACTCCTATATCGGCAACTGGAAGGGCGCGGGCGCGCTGGTGGGGGGCCAGAACCCGGAGCCGTTTACCTGCCGGCTCGGTATTTCGCAGGGCAACCTGAACAAGATCAACTATGCCGGCCGCTGCAGCCTGATCGACATGAACCTGTCGGTCAGCGGCACCATCGCCTATGACGACAAGGCAAGGCGCTACCAGGCAGTGATGAGCTCCAATGCCGGCTTTACCGGCCTTGCCGTCGGCCAGATCAAGGGCGACACGATCAGCTTCGACCTGCGCGAGAAGCAGAAGGATCGCGGCGGCAATGATGTGCGGATCGGTTCGCGCATCATCCTCAAGGACAATGCCATCACCGTCGATTTCGAGGTCGAGTTCAACAGTTCGGGGCAGGTGCTGACCGCTTCGGTGCCGTTCTCGCGCTGAGCCAGCCCGGGGGCCCCGCCCGTCGCGCCGGGGCACCCGACTCGAACGACGAAAGTCGCGACGCTTTTTTGACCTGAATCAACTTCCCGCCGCGCCGCGCGTGCTGATCTCGCTGCATTCAAAAGCAGAGAGAGCATTGCCATGCCGCCCGAAGCCGTCATCGTCGCCACCGCCGTAGTCGCCGCCTTCTGCCTGCTGCTGGGTACGCTCGGCTGGGTGCTGTGGTATACCAAGGATACCCCGCGGCCTGCTCCCCGGGACTGAATGCCGCTGCGACAAACCTCACCACGTGCCGCGTCGCGGGAGGGTGTAAGGCTCACCCGCGATGGGCGAGCGTCTGGACATCCATAACTCCGAGACCCCCGTGCTGTGCCGCAGCTGCGAAGCGCGTCACCAAGGCATATGTGGTGCTCTCAAGGCTGATGAGCTGGTCGAGTTTGCCCGCCACACCCGCAAGGAACGGCACGAGCACGGCGACGAGCTGATCGGCGACAGCAGCACCATCCACTCCTACGCCAACATCATGCGCGGGGTGATCAAGCTCAGCAAGGTGCTGGAAGATGGCCGCCAGCAGGTGGTCGGCCTGCAGTTCGCCCCGGATTTCCTCGGGCGGCTGTTCGGCAGACAGAGCGTCCTCGCTGCCGAAGCGGCCTCCACCGTCGACCTCTGCATCATTCCGCGGACCGCGCTCGAACGGATGATGGCGACCATGCCGGCGCTCGAGCATCGCCTGATGCAGCAGACGCTGCGCGAACTCGACGAAGCGCGCGACTGGATGGTGACGCTCGGCAGGAAGACCGCGCAGGAGAAGGTCGCGAGCTTCCTTTATCTGATCGCCCGGCACGCCGACCCGACGGCGGAGCCGGAGGACGGCGTCAGCTTCGAGCTGCCGCTCAGCCGCGCCGATGTCGCCGACTTCCTGGGCCTCACGGTCGAGACGGTGTCGCGCCAGCTGACCAAGCTGCGGCAGCAGGGGGTGGTCAGCATCAGCAATAATCGGACTGTCGAGATCCCCGATCTCGAGGCGCTGCAGGGGCTTTGCGGGTAGTCGCTTCGGACGGCCCGCCGTTCGAGCGTGGGGCACCCACACACTCAGAGCTTAGTGGCGAGCCGCTTCGAGCCGTCCCGCCCTCAGCTCCAACACCCGATCGAACGTCTCCGGCACGACGGCGTGTGTGATGACGATCGCCGTGCGGCCGCGGGTCAGTTCCGGCAGCTCGGAAAGAAAGGCCGTCTCTGTTTCGACATCCAGCCCGCTGGTCGGCTCGTCGAAGACAATGACATCGGCCTGCGACAGCAGGGTGCGCGCGAGGCAGACGCGCCGTGCCTGGCCGGCCGACAGCGTGCGACCAGCCTCCCCGACCACCGCATCGAGCTGCCCGGGCAGGCTGCGGACGAACTCGCCCAGATGCACCGCTTCGAGCACCCGCCACAGCGCATCATCGACTGCATCGTCCCGCCCGATGCGAAGGTTGGCGCGGATGGTGTCGAGGAACACCGGTGCATCCTGGGTCATCAGCGCGATACGCCCTCGGAGCTCTGCTCCGTTCACAGCGCGAAGGTCGCTGCCATTGAGCTTGACCGTGCCGGCGTCGGGGTCGACCAGCCGCAGCAGCAGCTGCGCGATGGTCGATTTGCCGGCGCCGCTCGGTCCGGTGATGGCGACGCACTCGCCGGCGCGGACAGCAAGGCTCAGCCCGTCGAGCACCGGGTGCTGCGGATCGTAGCCGAAGCGCACTGCCTCGAAGCGCACATCGCCCCCCGGGGGGATCGGCAGAGGCGCGGCCGGCTCAGCCACGGCGGGGGCGCTGTCGGTGATGGCCTGCAACCGCGCGGCAGCCGCGGCAGCGCCGGCGAGCCGGGTGGCGCTGCGCACCAGCATGGCGGAGGCTTCGAAACTGGCGATCACCGCCAGCAGCAGGCCGGCGAGCAGCGGGCCGTCGAGCGTGCCCTGCTCGAGTGCGGCCAGGCCGGCGAGCAGCGTGCCGATCAGCGCGCCACCTGCCAGCAACTGCACCAACGCCGAAGCCAGAGCGGCGCGAAGACCAAGCCCCTGGCGGGCCCGCGACAACCGCCCGGATGCCACCGCTGCGGCACCGGCCGCCGCGTCGGTAGCGTCGAACAGCATCAGGTCCTGATGCCCGTCGATGCCATCGAGCACCGCCTGGCGCAGCATGGCGTTGGCCGCCACCGCCTCGGCGCCGGCGGCGCGCGATGCGAGCACCAGGCCGATCGGCACCAGCAGCACAGCGGCGAAGAACAACAGGGCGTAGGTCAGCGCCGCGCCGGGTAACGCCAATACCAGCACCAGCGTCATGGCACCGCCGGCCAGCACCGCCGTGCTGATCGGGCCGAGGGCCACAAGGAACACCGTGTCCAGCGCCTCGACATCGGCGAGCAGCCGGCTGACCAGGTCGCCGCGGCCGAAACGGCGGGCCAGCGGCACGAGCGGGAAGAGCCTGGCGAACAACCAGGCCCTGAGGTCGGACAGCAATCGCAGCGTCATGTCGTGACCGCTGAGCTTTTCGCCGTAGCGCGACAGGATGCGGATAAAGGACAGGCCGCGCACCCCCGCCGACGGCGCGAAGATGTTGAATGCCGAACCCAGCGTGCTGAGCGCGGCTGCCGTGAGGAACCAGCCCGACAGTCCGAGCAGGCCGATGCCGGCCAGGAGGGTAATCAGCGACAGCAGCAGCGTCAGGGTAATCGGCCCCTTCAGCCGACCGAGCAGCGGCGCGAAGGCGAGAATGGCCCTCATGCCGCACCCATGCTGCGATCGCCTGAAGTCGACTTGGGCGCGGGCAGCAGCTTGCCGCCGCCGATGCGGAACACCTTGTCCATGCGGGCTGCAACCGCCAGCGAGTGGGTCGCAACGACAAGGGTGCGGTCCCGGGCGAACTCGGCAAGCCCGTCGAGCACCAGCGCCTCCGTCGCGACATCGAGATGCGCGGTCGGCTCATCGAGCAGGATCAGCCGGGGATGGCGCAGGTAGAGGCGCGCCAGCGCGATGCGCTGGATCTCGCCGCCCGACAGACCCAGGCCGTCTTCGCCCAGTGGCGTTGCCAGGCCTTCGGGCAAGGCGTCGGCGAAATCGGCGACCCGCGCGAGCTGTGCCGCCCGGCGGACCGCTGCGTGGTCGGCGTCGCGTCGCCCAAGCCGGATGTTGTCGGCGATGCTGCCGACGAACAGCCGCGGCCGCTGCCCCAGCATGGCGATATGCCGGCGCAGCTCCGGTATGTCGATATCGGCAAGCGCCTGCCCATCGACACGGATCACGCCGCTGAACGGGCGAAGCCCGGCGATAGCCTCGAGCAGCGTGGATTTTCCGATGCCGCTGCTGCCGAGGATGGCGATCCGCCCCCCAGGTTCGAGCGTGAGGTCGGCCTCGGCGATGACCGGCCGCCCTGTCGGGTCGGACACGGCAACCGAGCGTAGTTCCAGTGATGCCGGCCCTTCGGCCGCGCCTGCCATCGCGGTGGCCGCGACCGGCGCCACGGCCGCCGGCAACCCATCGAGCTCACGTTCGATTTCCGCCACTGCGGCTTTGGCCGAGGCGCGATCGTGGTAATGCGCCGCCAGCAGGCGCAGCGGCTGGTACACCTCGGGCGCCATCAGCAGCAGGAACATTCCAGCGGACAGCGTCAGCTCGGTGCTGTGGACGTTGACGAGGTCGAGAAAGGTCAGGCCGACATAGAGCGCGACGCCGGCCACCCCGAGCGCCGCGAAGAACTCGAGCACGGCCGAACTCAGGAAGGCAATGCGCATCACCCGCATGGTGCGCACCCTCAGCTCTTCCGAGGCGGCGCGCACCCGCGCGGTTTCCGCAGCCTCCTGCCCGAACAGCTTGAGCGTCACCAACCCGCGCAGCCGATCGGCAAAGCGACCGCTCAGCCGGTTGAGCGCCGCGGCCTGCGAGCGGCTCGCCGCCTCGGCACCCCAGCCGGCGAGCGCCATGAACACCGGGATCAGCGGCGCCGAGATCAGGAACAGCAGTCCGACGATCCAATCGACCGAGAAGGCGATGACCGCAAAGGCGACCGGCAGGATCGCCGCCTGCACCATGGCCGGCAGGTAGCGGGTGAAGTAGCCGTCGAGTGCCTCGACCTGCTCGAGCACGGTGCTCGACAAGGCGCCGGAACTCCGGGCCGCCGTCCAGGTCGGCGAACGCTGCAGCAGGTCGACCACCATGTCGAAGCGCAGCCGCTGCTTGATGGCTTCGCCGAAGCGCATGGCCGCCAGCTCGCCGAACCCGCCAAGGGCGATGCGAACGACGAGGATCGTCGCCAGCAGCGCCACCTGCGGCAGCAACCCCGTCAGCACGGCGCCCTCGACGATGGCGCGATGCAGCACTCCCGCCAGCACCGCGGCCTGCGCCACCAGCAGCGCCCCAGCCAGCAACGGCAGACCGAGCACCGCGGCAAGCAACACTCGATCCGCCCCGGCGAGCTGGTTGAGCCAGCGCCCCTGCGCGACGATTTTATCCTTATCGTCCATCGAGCTACCGTGTGGAGAAGGTCGCCGAATTTGGCATATAGTCATGCCGCATCGCGTTGATCTGGATCAAGGCGAAGCGACGCAAATGCATGTACTGCGGCAAGCATGC
>JAEUMC010000772.1 GCA_016793415.1 Devosia sp.
ACCCGCGTCGCGCAGCGCCTGGCTGAGCTCGGGCCAGATCTCGTCGTGCCGCTTCTTGTATTCGGCGATCTTGCCGGGGTGCACCTTCATGCGGAAGGCGATGCGCTCGGACATGGCTGTCTCCTGGGAATTACGGGGCGATCAGGCGCCCTTGGCCTGCATCACGTCGAGGGTCGAGCGGTGGACGCTGAGCAGGTGCGCCTGCATCGCCGCTTCCGCCGCCGCGGCATCGCGCGCCTCGAGCGCCGCGACGATCACCCGGTGTTCGGCCAGCGAACGCTCCAGCACGTTCGGCGTCTCGGCGGCGATCCGCCGATACTCCATGCCGAGCACGTAAAGCGAGTGCGAGATGGTGACGAGGAAGGTGTTGCCGGTCGCCGCTGCGATGGTCTCGTGGAATTCGGTATCGGCGAGCCGGAAGCCGAGCGAATCGTTGGTCAGATGCACCTGCGCCTCGACCAGCCGATAGAGGCTCGCGATCTGCGCGTCGGTGATCCGCTCCGTGGCGAGCCGGGCGATCGAGCCGTCGATCATGTGCCGGCTCTCGTAGAGCGCGCCCAGGTTCTGGCTGTCGAGCGTGATCAGGAACTGCAGCGGACCAAGCAGGTCCGAGGCCTCGAGCCCGGTGACATAGATGCCGCCGCCCTGCCGCATCTTGAGGACGCCGAGAATCTGCAGCCCGCGCAACGCTTCGCGCAGGCTCGGCCGGCTGACCTGCATATAGGTGGCAAGTTCCCGTTCCGGCGGCAGCTGGTCGCCCGGCTTCAACGCCTTGGTCCGCACCATCTCCAGCAGGCGCTTGGCCACCTGTTCGGCGACCGAGCTGCTGCGTTCGATAGGCGAATAGGACTCAACCGCGATCATCACTCACCCAGGGCGCGATTGCGCAACTGATCCAGACTCACCGCGAGCATCAACACGACGCCGCGCGTCACATCCTGCCAGAAGCTCGATACGTTGAGCAGGGTCAAGCCATTGTTGAGCGTGCCGAGGATCAGCACGGCGAGAAGCGTGCCCCATACCGAGCCGCGCCCGCCGTTGAGGCTGGTGCCGCCCAGAATGATCGCGGCGATGACGGTGAGCAGCTGCGAGCCCGCGGCGTTGGGGCCGGCCGCCCCCAGCATGGCGCCGAGGATGGTGCCGGCGACGGCGCCGGCCAGCGCCGAGATGACGTAGAGTACGATCACCGTGCGTTCGACCGGAATGCCGATCAGTCGCGACGCTTCGGCATTGCCCCCTGCCGCGTAGATGAAGCGGCCGAACTTGGTCTTGGTCATCACCAGCCACAGCCCGAAGAAGGTGACCACCATGATGATCAGCGGGATCGGGATCGAGAACACCCGCTCGTTGCCGATCCAGTTGAAGCCCGGGATCATCAGCGGCCGGGTGAGACCGCCGGTCAACACCAGCGCGATGCCCGAAACGATGCTCATCATCCCCAGCGTCGTGATCAGCGGATTGAGCTTCAGCCGCGTGGTGAATAGCCCGTTGACCACGCCGATCGCCGCGGCGAGCGCCAGCGCCAACCCGACTGCCACCCAGACCGGCACCCCGAGCCCGACCAGCAGCGAAATCATCACCCCGGTGAGCCCGGCAATCGCCGCTACCGACAGGTCGAGCCCGCCGGCGATGATCAGCGGCGTACCCGCCGCTGCCATCAGCCCGATATAGGCGACGTTGAGCCCGATCTGCAGCATGTTGCGGGTGTTGAAGAAGAACGGCGACAGGATCGAGAACACCGCGATCAGGATCAGGTAGAACACCAGCAGCATGGCGACGCCCGACCAGGGCTTGGCCAGCAGTTCCATGAACCGGCGCTTGAGCGACGGGGCGGCAGCGGTGTCGGTGGTGATGGCCATGGCGGTCCTTCAGGCGGCAGTGGTTTGGGTTTCGGCCGTGGCGGCCATCAGGGCAGCAGGGGTAACCCCGCGCGGGAATTCCTGGACGATGCGACCGCGGTCGAGCACCAGCGAGCGATCCGAAATACCGGCGACTTCCTCGACGTCCGACGAGAGGATGATCACCGCGAACCCTCTACCGGTGAGCTCGCGCAGCTTGCTGTAGATCTCGCGGCGGGCCCCGATATCGACGCCGCGCGTCGGCTCTTCGAGGATCAGGAGCTTGACGCCCTCGACCAGCCAGCGCGCGAGGCACACTTTCTGCTGGTTGCCGCCCGACAGGGTCCTGAGCTTCTGTTCCGGCCCGCGGGTGCGGATGCCGAGATCACGGATCCAGTTCTGGGCATGCCCGGTCTCGGCCTCTGTCGAAACGAACAGCCCGCGGGTGAAGCGGTTTTGGAACGGCAAGGCGATGTTCTCGCGCACCGTCAGGTCGGCGATGATGCCTTCCTTCTTGCGCTCGGCGGCAACGAAGCCGATGCCGGCCTGTTTGCCACTCTGCGGCGTCGAC
>JAEUMC010000799.1 GCA_016793415.1 Devosia sp.
AGGTCGTCGGCAAGGAATTTGAGCTGCTCGTCGAAGCCATAGTAGCCGCCGCTTTCTTCCCACGCGCTCGGCGGCACCGCGGAGCCGGGCTGGATGAACACCTTGAGCGGCGCGCCGGCGCGCCGTGCCTTCTGCCAGAACTCGGTGTTCTTTGGCCCGTTGACGTTGGCGAACTCATGGCTTGCCTCGCAGGTCCAGGTATTGCCGCGCGGCAGCACCAGCGCCGCTTCGAACTCGGGGGTGATGTGGGTCGATTCGATGTGCTTGTGCACCTCGCCGAAGCCCGGCACGGCGCTGAGCTCGGGGTAGCTCACCCGCCGCTTCACCTCGCCCTTGTAGCTGCCGCGCGGCCCGACAAAGGCGATGCGGCGGCCGGAAACGACGATCTCCTGATCCTCGAGCCAGTGGCGTGAATGCACCGAAAGCAGCCGGCCGACCTCGATCACCAGATCCGCCGGGCGCTTCGCCAGCGCCACCAGGGTGAGGTGCTGGCGAATGGAAACTTCATCCTCGGCGTTGAGGATCAGGTCGTCGGGCAGGTGCATAAGTGAATTCCGGGTGGCGCAACGGCTTTAGTAAAGCGGTTTACGAGATCGAGCGCAATGCGTCGCGATGAGGGACGTACGGCAAGCCGGTGAGCACTCTCTGCTCAGCTTCGCCGCTTGCTCGCGGCGACGCGTTTTGCCATAAGCTGCCGGCCTCGATCCCACCCAGCGAGGACGTGCCGCGATGAGCCAGATTGCCATTTTCAGTGGTAGCTCTCATCCAGAACTGGCGGCAGAGATCTGCGCCGAACTCGGCGTGCCGCTGCTGCCGACGCGGGTGAAGCGCTTCTCCAACGACTGCATCGAAGTCCAGCTGCAGGCCAATTGCCGCGAACAGGACGTGTTCCTGATCCAGACGCTGAGCGCACCGGTACAGGACCACCTGGTCGAACTGCTGCTGATGCTGGACGCAGCACGCGGCGCTTCGGCCGCCCGGATTACTGCAGTGATCCCGCACTACGCCTATGCCCGCTCGGACAAGAAGGACGCGCCGCGCATCTCGATCGGCGGCCGCATGGTCGCTGACCTCCTGCAGACTGCCGGCGCCAACCGGGTGCTGACGATGACACTGCACTCGCCGCAGGTGCATGGCTTCTTCAGCGTACCGGTCGACCACCTGCACGCGCTGGGCGAACTGGCCGAGTATTTCGGGCGCTACGACATGGCCAATGCGGTCGTCGTGTCGCCCGACCTCGGCAATGCCAAGAATGCCGCGGCCTTCGCCAAGCGCCTCGGCGTGCCGGTGGCGGCGGGCGCCAAGGAGCGGATCAGCGACAGCGAAGTGCGGATCACCGCGATCATCGGCGAGGTCGAGGGGCGCGATGTGATCGTGCTCGACGACGAGATCGCCAGCGGCGGCTCGATGGTCGAGCTGCTGCGGCACCTCAGGCAGCATGGCGCCCGTTCGGTGCGCATCGCCTGCACGCACGGCATCTTCGCCAACGATGCGATCGGGCGGCTGGCGGCGGAACCGGATGTGCTGGAGATTGTCTGCACGGACACCCTGCCGATCGCCGCGGCGCGCCGTCATCCCAAGCTGACGGTGCTGTCGATCGCCCCGGCGCTGGCCGAAGCGATGCGCCGAATCAACAGCGGCGAATCGGTGAGCACGCTGTTCCACGCGGAGCAGCCGGCACCGACGGTGACACGGCTCAGGGCTTAGGCGGGGCGCAACGCCTGCTCGAACGTCGCACTGACGGCACGGCCGATGTCGGCACGCGTCGCAGACAGCACCGCATTGGGATAGTAGGGCGCTACGTCGTGGCCGATGCCGATGGCGCAAAGGTGGATGTCGCCGGCCTGCTGCAGCGCTTCAACCACCTCCTGCAGGTGCCACTGCAGAAACCGGCCGCCATTCTGAGCGGTGGTCGAATCATCATTGGGGGCGCCGTCGGACAGCACCAGGAGAACCCGCCTCCGGGCTGGCACCGCACGCAGTCGTGCCGCCGCCCACTGCACGGCCTCCCCATCAACGTTTTCGCGCAGCAGCCCTTGCCGCAACATCCCCAAGTATCGGTCGGACTCCGGATGGCGCTCTGCGGCCGCGGCGGGCCGATAGACGATGTGCAGCAGGTCGCACAACCGCCCAGGCGACGGTGGCCGGCCCCGCTCAAGCCACAGGTCGCGAGAGCGACCGCCCTTCCACGAGGTTGTGGTGAAGCCAAGCACTTCCAGATGAATGCCCATGCTGCCAAGGAGGAGCTCGGTGAGCTCGAGGATGGACACGGCCGAAGTGGTTCCATCGTGACGCATCGATCCCGAATGGTCGACAAGAACTGTGACGACCGTGTCCGATTGCCGATTGGCCGTGAGAAGCTTGGCCGCGAGGGAACCGACCTGTGCTTGAGCCTCTACCCACCACCCCTCGGGATCACTGCGAAACGTATCCAGACGCGTCCGCATCCGATCAAGGTCTGATGCCGACAGGGGACCAAGCGTCGCCGCGAGCTCGTCGACCGAGACTGTCTGATCGAACCCCCTGGCAAAGACCTTGTAGACGAAATCCGCGGGGCGGGGGGTCGGCGGTGAGGGTACCGGCGGCGGTGCAGCCCGACCCGCTGTTTCCGCACTTGGCACTCCAGCCAAAGCCAACATCCGATCTGCCAGTCTGTCGAACCAGGACGACACGTTACCCCCGCCTCAGCCAAGGGCGGCAGGCTATCAGAGCCGGTTTGGTGGGCAAGTGAGAGCCGCGAGCCTCAGGCCGCCAGATCCGCCACCACCGCATCCAGCACCGGCCAGCCCTTGTCGGTGACGCGGATGAAGCCGTTGGGCAGGGTTTCGACGAAGCCGATCGAGCGCAGTTCGTTGATCTGGCGCTCGGAAATGGCGCGGCCGGAGATCTTGTGGAAGCGGCGCGGGTCGATGCCTTCGCGCAGGCGCAAGCCCATGACCAGCAACTCGTCGCCTTCTTCTTCCCAGGTGAGGATATCGTCGGTGACCATGCCGTGGCCGCGCGATTGCACGCGCTTCTGCCAGTCGAACGGCATCTTCTCGGTTGCCGTGGCGTGGCGCTGGTTGTTGATCAGCAGCCGGCCATGGGCGCCGGGGCCGACGCCGACATATTCGCCATAGCGCCAGTAGATCAGGTTGTGGCGGCTCTCCTGCCCGGGGCGGGCATGATTGGAAATCTCGTAGGCCGGCAGACCTGCCTTCTGGGTCAGCTCCTGCGTCATCTCGTAGAAATCGGCGCTCAGTTCCTCGTCGGGCATCTTCAGCTTACCGGCGCGGAACAGGTCGTAGTAGCGCGTCCCCATCTCGATGGTGAGCTGGTAGAGCGAGACGTGCCCGGCTTCGGCCAGCCACAGCGCCTCGGTCAGTTCGTCCTGCCACTCGTCGAGGGTCTGGCGCGGCCGT
>JAEUMC010000885.1 GCA_016793415.1 Devosia sp.
CCCACATCCGCGTCCGCGGCGCGCGCGAACACAACCTCAAAGGCGTCAACGTCGACATTCCGCGCAACGAATTGGTTGTGATTACCGGCCTTTCGGGCTCTGGCAAATCCTCGCTTGCGTTCGACACCATCTATGCCGAGGGCCAGCGCCGCTATGTGGAGTCGCTGAGCGCCTATGCGCGCCAGTTCCTCGAGATGATGCAGAAGCCCGACGTCGAGCAGATCGACGGCTTGAGCCCCGCGATCTCGATCGAGCAGAAGACCACCTCGCGCAACCCGCGTTCGACCGTCGGCACGGTCACCGAGATCTATGACTACCTGCGCCTGCTGTTTGCGCGCGTCGGCATCCCCTATTCGCCGGTCACCGGCCTGCCGATCCAGAGCCAGACCGTCAGCCAGATGGTCGACATTGTCATGGCGCAGCCGCCGGAAACCCGGCTCTACCTGCTGGCGCCGATCGCCCGCGGCCGCAAGGGCGAATACAAGCGTGAACTCAACGACCTGATGCGCAAGGGCTTCCAGCGCGTCAAGATCGACGGCGAGTTCCACGACATCGAGGACGCGCCCAATCTCGACAAGAAGATCAAGCACGACGTCGAAGTGGTGGTCGATCGCCTGGTCGTCGGCCCCGATATCGCGAGCCGCCTCGCCGAGAGTTTCGAGACGGCGCTGAAGCTGGCCGACGGCATCGCCTTCGCCGAGTTCGCCGATGAGCTCGATGAGAACGGCGCGCCCAAGCGGCTGATCTTCTCCGAGAAGTTCGCCGATCCGATCTCCGGCTTCACCATTCCCGAGATCGAGCCGCGGTTGTTTTCGTTCAACAACCCCTTCGGCGCCTGCCCGGTCTGCGATGGCCTGGGCACCGAACAGAAGATCGATCCGAACCTGATCGTCCCCGATGTCAGCCTTTCGCTGCGCGACGGGGCAATCTTGCCATGGTCGAAGACCAGCGCTCCCTATTACCAGCAGACGCTGCAGGCGGTGGTGAAGCACTATGGCGCCTCCACCGGCACTGCCTGGGAGGAGCTGTCTTTCGAGGTGCAGCACGCCGTGCTGTTCGGCACCGGCAACACTGCGATCAACTTCGTCTACGACGATGGCCTCAGGACCTACAAAAGCACAAAACCCTTCGAAGGCGTGATCGGCAACCTCGAGCGGCGCTACAAGGAGACCGAGAGCGCCGGCATGCGCGAGGAGATCGAGAAGTACATGTCGCAGGCGCCCTGCGTCGCCTGCAACGGCTACCGCCTGAAGCCCGAGGCTTTGGCGGTCAAGATCGAGGGCCTCAACATCGCGCAGGTCAGCGAGAAGTCGATCAAGGCCGCGGCCGAGTGGTTCACCACCCTGCCCCCCAAGCTCACCGAGCAGCAGAACCAGATCGGCGAGCGCATCTTCAAGGAAATCCGCGAGCGCCTGGGGTTCCTGAACGATGTCGGTCTCGACTACCTGACGCTGGCCCGCAACTCCGGCTCGCTGTCGGGCGGCGAAAGCCAGCGCATCCGGCTGGCCAGCCAGATCGGCTCGGGTCTCACCGGCGTGCTCTATGTGCTCGACGAGCCCTCGATCGGGCTGCACCAGCGCGACAATGCGCGGCTGCTCGAAACCCTGCAGCGGCTGCGCGACATCGGCAACACGGTGATCGTCGTCGAGCATGACGAGGACGCGATCCTGCTCGCCGACTACGTGGTCGATATCGGCCCGGGGGCCGGCGTCAATGGCGGCCATATCGTCGCCGAAGGCACCCCGCAGCAGGTGATCAGCAACCCCAAGAGCATTACCGGCCAGTACCTGTCCGGCGCGCTCAGCATCCCGATGCCGATCGAGCGGCGGAAGCAGAGCAAGACCAAGAAGCTCCACATCGATGGTGCCACAGGCAACAACCTGAAGAACGTCTCGGTCGACGTGCCGCTCGGCAACTTCGTCGCCATTACCGGCGTCTCCGGCGGTGGCAAGTCGACGCTGATGATCGACACCATGTACCAGGCGATCGCCCGCCGGCTGAACGGGGCGCGCGTCAATCCGGCGCCACACAACCACCTCACCGGCCTCGAGCACCTCGACAAGGTGATCGACATCGACCAGTCGCCGATCGGCCGCACCCCTCGCTCCAACCCCGCGACCTATACCGGCGCCTTCGGTCCGATGCGCGAGTGGTTCGCCGGCCTGCCGGAGGCCAAGGCGCGCGGCTACGGCCCGGGCCGCTTCTCGTTCAACGTCAAGGGCGGCCGCTGCGAGAAATGCGAAGGCGACGGCGTCATCAAGATCGAGATGCACTTCCTGCCCGATGTCTACGTCACCTGCGAGGTGTGCAAGGGCCATCGCTACAACCGCGAGACGCTCGAAGTGCAGTTCAAGGGCAAGTCGATCGCCGACGTGCTCGATATGACCATCGACGAGGCGGTGGATTTCTTCGCCGCGGTGCCCTCGATCCGCGAGAAGTTCCTCACTCTGCAGCGGGTCGGTCTCGGCTACGTCAAGGTCGGCCAGCCGGCAACGACCCTGTCGGGCGGCGAGGCGCAGCGCGTCAAGCTATCGAAGGAGCTCAGCCGCCGCGCCACCGGCCGCACGCTCTACATGCTCGACGAACCGACAACCGGGTTGCATTTCCACGACATCGCGAAGCTCCTTGAAGTGCTGCACGAGCTGGTCGACACCGGCAACACCGTGGTGGTGATCGAGCACAATCTCGAAGTCATCAAGACTGCCGACTGGGTCATCGACATGGGCCCGGAAGGCGGCGACGGCGGCGGCGAAGTTGTGGGCATCGGTACCCCTGAGGACATTGCCGCCAACCCTCGCTCGCACACTGGCCGCTTCCTCAAGGAAGTGATGGAGCGCCGGCCGCAACGGACGGCGGCGGAGTAACACACTGAAGCCAGCAGTCGGCGTCCCCTCTCCCGCTTGCGGGGGAGGGTGCCGTCCGGAGGACGGTGGGAGGGGGGAGCCACAAACACCGGCCCTAGCCCAGTCCGTCCACGATTCGTGCGTGGGGCGGCCCCCCCCCCACCCCCACGATGC
>JAEUMC010000909.1 GCA_016793415.1 Devosia sp.
CCGGTGCTGCCGACCTTTGCGGCGTCTCCGGGACAGACGGCCGAGGAAGCCGTGGCCGCCGAGGCGCAGGCGCTTGCCCACATGGCGCGGACCGGCCTCGAGGAGAGGTTCCGCGTCGTCGGCGTCGCGCCGGGCAAGACCGAGGAAATCTATCGCGAGCGGCTGGAATACGAGCTCGGCATCATCGAGCGCATGAAGTACCCAGGCTACTTCCTGATCGTTGCCGACTTCATCCAGTGGGCGAAGGCCCACGACATTCCCGTCGGCCCCGGCCGTGGTTCGGGCGCTGGCTCGCTGGTGGCCTATGCCACGACCATCACAGACCTCGATCCGCTCGCCTACAACTTGCTGTTCGAGCGCTTCCTCAACCCCGAACGCGTGTCGATGCCGGACTTCGACATCGATTTCTGCCAGGACCGGCGCGAAGAGGTGATCCGCTACGTCCAGCAGAAGTATGGCGAGGCGCAGGTCGCGCAGATCATCACCTTCGGAACGCTGCAGGCGCGCGCCGTGCTGCGCGACGTCGGTCGCGTGCTGCAGATGCCCTATGGGCAGGTCGACCGCATCGCCAAACTGGTACCGGCCAACCCGGCCGACCCGTGGACGCTCGAGCGCTCGCTGAAGGAAGTGCCGCAGCTGCAGCAACTGGCCGACGAAGACGAGCAGGTACGCGACCTGCTGGCGATCGGCCAGAAACTCGAGGGGCTCTACCGCCACGCCTCGACCCATGCTGCCGGCATCGTCATCGGCGATCGGCCGCTGCAGGAGCTGGCGCCGCTCTACCGCGATCCGCGCTCCGATATGCCGGTCAGCCAGTACAACATGAAGTGGTCGGAAACGGCCGGGCTGGTGAAGTTCGACTTCCTCGGCCTGAAGACGCTGACCACCATCAAGCGCGCCGTCGACATGATCAATCGGACGGGCGACGGCAAGTTCCGCATCGAGGACATCTCGATCACCGACGAGAAGACCTACAAGCTCTATTCGATCGGCGACACCGCCGGGGTGTTCCAGGTGGAAGGCGCCGGCATGCGCCGGGCCCTTGTCGACATGAAGCCCGACCGCTTCGAGGACATCATCGCGCTCGTGGCGCTCTATCGCCCCGGTCCGATGGAGAACATTCCGCTGTTCAACGCCCGCAAGCGCGGCGACGAGGATATCGAGTATCCGCATGAGGCGTTGAGCGAGGTGCTCGACGAGACCTACGGCATCATCGTCTACCAGGAACAGGTGATGCAGATCGCGCAGATCCTTTCCGGCTATTCGCTCGGCGAAGCCGACATGCTGCGCCGCGCCATGGGCAAGAAGATCAAGGCCGAAATGGACGCGCAGCGGGCGCGCTTCCAGGAAGGCGCGATCAAGTACGGCCTGAAGAAGGGCCTCGCCGACACCATCTTCGATCTGTTGGCCAAGTTCGCCAACTACGGCTTCAACAAGTCGCACGCCGCGACCTATGCGCTGGTCAGCTACCAGACGGCGTTCCTCAAGGCGCATTACCCGCACGAGTTCTTTGCGGCGACCATGACGCTCGACATGGGCAACACCGACAAGCTCAACGAATTCCGCCAGGACGCCAAGAAGCACGGCATCGAGATCGTGCCGCCCTGCGTCAACCGTTCGGACGCAGTGTTCAACACCCATGACGGCAAGGTGTTTTATGCCATCGGTGCGGTGAAGGGCGTGGGGCAGGCGGTAGCCGAGCACATCATGGAGGCGCGCGGCGACAAGCCGTTCGCCGACCTCGGCGATTTCGCCGCCCGAGTGGATGCGCGGATCATCAACCGCCGCACCCTCGAAGCCTTGATCAATGCCGGCGCCTTCGACCAGCTGGTGCCGCGCCGCGAGCAGGCCTTTGCCGCCATTGACGCCATCGTCGCCACGGCGCAGCGCACCAATGCCAATGCCGCCGACGGCATCATGGATATGTTTGCGGCAGACCGGCCGGAGCCGATCCTGCTCAATCAAGCCGTAACCAACTGGTCACCAGCTGAACGACTGGCGCGCGAACACGGCGCCATCGGCTTCCACCTCTCGGGTCACCCGCTCGATCAGTACGCGGAGTTGTTCGATCGGCTGCGGGTGACGCCTTACGGCGATTTCGAACGTGCAGTGAAAGAAGCCGACGCGAGGGCAGGGCGGCTTGCCGGCACCATCGCAACCCGTAACGACCGGCGTACCAAAAAAGGCACGCCGATGGCCATCATCAGCCTCTCGGATGCCAGCGGCGGCTACGAGGTGATCGCCTTCTCCGAGCAGATCACGCAGTTCACCAACGTGCTGCAACCGGGCAAATCGGTGGTGCTGACGGTGGAAGCCGACGAGCGACCCGACGGCATCAGTTTGAGGCTGATCAATGCCGAGCCCATCGATGGGCTGGCCGAAAAGATCGGCCGTCGCCTCACGGTGTTCGCCGGGTCGGAAAAGTGTCTTGCCCCGATCGCGTCGCAACTGAAACCTGGCGGCGAAGGCCAGGTCAGCTTCATCGTCATCCGCGACGCCGGCGCCAAAGAGTACGAGATCGAACTCAAGGGCGGCTACCGCCTGAGCGCCGAAATCGCCGGCAGCATCAAGGCGATGGAAGGCGTGGTGGACGTCAGGTTGAACTAGGGGGCAACCGGGGCTACGCCACAC
>JAEUMC010000910.1 GCA_016793415.1 Devosia sp.
CATGGCTCAGGCCTTGGGCTTTTCCGAACCGATCTTCGGCTCGGTGCCGTTCCACAGCCGCCGGATGTTCTGCCAGTGCTTGAAATAGAGCACGAAGCTGAGGAGCGCGCAGGCGGCGGCGAAGGTGAAGCCCTGCATGTCGGTGCCGGCCAGCGTGTAGGCGAAGATCGGGGCAGTCGCTGCAGCAGTGAGGGCGGCAAGCGAGGAGAAGCGGCGCGCCACGGCAATCAGCAGCCAGACGGCGCAGAAGATCAGGCCGACCACCCAGTTCCACGCCAGCAGCACGCCGATATAGGTGGCAACGCCCTTGCCGCCCTTGAAGCCGAGCCAGACCGGGAACACGTGGCCGAAAAACGCCCCGATCCCCGCGCCGTAGACGATGAACTCGGCTTGGAGCGGCGACTCCGCGCCCGGCACGAGGAAGTAGCGCGCGATGAGCACGGCGGCAGCGCCCTTGCCGGCATCGAGCAGCAGCGTTGCGGCGGCGAGCCAGCGGTTGCCGGTCCGCAGTACGTTGGTGGCACCGATATTGCCCGAGCCGATCGAGCGGATATCGATGCCGACGGCGCGCGTCAGCAGGAGGCCAAACGGAATCGAGCCGAGCAGGTACCCCAGTACGGTCGCGATCAGGAAGTTCATGCGTCGGCCCCCTCGGTGGTCGCAGCATGGCTGAAGACCAGACGACCTGCAACGAACGTGTGCATCACCGCGCCCTGCATGCGGGCGCCCTCGAAGGCGGAGTTGCGCGAGCGAGAGTGCAGCGCCGTTTCCTTGACCACCCACGGGAAGTCCGGATCGACGATGATCAGGTCGGCCGGCGCGCCGGTCGCGATGCGGCCCGACTTGAGACCGAGCAGTTCGGCCGGGCGACTGGTCATGGCGCGCAGCAGGGTCAGCAAGGGCACATCGCCCGAATGCATGAGCCGCAGCGCTGCGGTCAGCAGCGTTTCGAGCCCGACGGCGCCATCCGACGCCTCGGCGAACGGCTGCCGCTTCACCTCGGTGTCCTGCGGGTCATGGGCGGAATGAATGGTGTCGATGGCACCGGAGTTCAGCCCGTCGATGACCGCTCGACGGTCATCCTCGGAGCGGAGCGGTGGCGACAGCTTGAAGAACGAACGGTAGGGCGCGACGTCGTTCTCGTTGAGCGCCAGGTTGTTGATCGAAATGCCGGCAGAGACTGTGCTGAGCCGGCGCTTGGCTGCCGTCAGCAGCTCTACCGCGGCGCCGGTCGAGACCTGCGCGGCGTGGTAGCGGACGCCGGTGAGGGCAGCCAGTTGCAGGTCGCGGGCGAGCGGGATGGTCTCGGCTTCGATCGGAATGCCCTTGAGGCCGGAGATGGTTGCCAGCGCGCCTTCATTCATGACCCCGTCACCGACCAGCGTGCGCTCAGCGACATGATGGATCACCGGCAGGTCGAAGTTGCGGGCATAGGTGAAGGCAGCGCGCAGCAGCCCGGCCGACTGGATCGACTCGCGTCCATCGGAAAGGGCGACGGCGCCGGCTTCCTTGAGGAGGCCGAACTCGGTGATCTCCTCACCCTTCAACCCACGGGTGATCGCCGCTGCAGGAAGGATATTGACCGAGGCCTTGGCGCCGGCGCGACGGAGGACGAAATCGACCAGCGCCCCATCGTCGATCACCGGCGTGGTGTCGGGCATCAGCACGAAGCTGGTGACGCCGCCGGCGGCAGCCGCTTCGGCGGCGGTTGCCAGCGTTTCGCGGTACTCGTGCCCGGGTTCGCCGGTAAACACCCGCATGTCGATGAGACCCGGCGCGACGACCAGCCCCTTGGCATCCTGGACCTCGGCGCCATCGGGTATGCCCTGCGGCGCCCCGTTGGTGACGCCGGCGACCTTGCCCTTTTCCACCAGCACGGCGCCCGGCGCGTCGCGGTTACTGGCAGGGTCGATGATGCGGGCATTGGTGATAACCAGAGGTTTGCTCACTGTGCAGCCTCCCGGTCGGCGAGCAAGGCATCGAGCACGGCCATGCGCACCGCGACGCCCATCTCCACCTGTTCGGTGATCACCGAGCGCGGCCCGTCGGCGATCGCCGGATCGATCTCGACGCCACGGTTCATCGGGCCGGGGTGCATGACGATGGCATCGGGCTTGGCGTAGCCGAGCTTCTCCTCGTCGAGGCCGTAGAAGTGGTAGTACTCGCGCACCGAGGGGATCATCCGGCCATTGGCGCGCTCGTGCTGCAGGCGCAGCATCATCACCACATCGGCGCCTTCGAGGCCCTGCCGCATATCGGTGAAGACTTCCGTCGCCAGCGTCTCGATGCCCCTGGGCAGTAGGGTGCGAGGCGCCACGACCCGGGTGCGGGCCTGCATGGCGCCGAGCAGCAGCAGATTGGAGCGGGCGACGCGCGAGTTGGCGATATCGCCGCAGATAGCGACGGTGAGCCCGGCGAGCCGACCCTTGTGCTGGCGGATGGTCAGCGCATCGAGCAGCGCCTGGGTGGGGTGCTCATGCGCGCCGTCGCCGGCGTTGATCACCGAGCAGCCGACCTTCTGGCTCAGCAGTTCCACTGCGCCCGAGGCACTGTGGCGCACGATGATCACGTCCGGCCGCATGGCGTTGAGCGTCGCTGCCGTATCGATCAGCGTTTCGCCTTTGGCGACCGACGAGGTCTTCACCGACATGTTGGTGACCTGCGCGCCGAGCCGCTTGCCGGCGATCTCGAAGCTCGACTGGGTGCGCGTCGAGTTCTCGAAGAACAGGTTGATCTGTGTCCTGCCCGACAGCGTCGGCAGGATCTTCCGCTCCTGGCGGGAGATCGGGATCATGGCTTCCGCCCGATCCAGCAGATCGACGATCTCGTACTGGTTGAGCTGGCTGATACCGAGAAGATGGCGATGGCGGAAAGCGGGTCTCGCGACCCCCTGGCCGCCGGTGACCGATGCTGGCGAGGAAGTAGCCATGCCGCTCCGTTCCGAATGTTCGCGGGGGTCTAACCCGTGGAACAGGGACTCGCAAGACGGTAGGGCGATTATCCCCGCCGCAGCCGTTCCAAAGCGCCCTGGAGAATGTAGGAAGCCGCCAGTTTGTCGACGACCTCCGCGCGCTTATCCCGGCGCATGTCCGCTTCGATCAGCGTGCGGGTGACGGCGGCGGTCGACAGTCGCTCATCCCAGAACACGATCGGGATGCTGATCCTGCTCGCGAGGTTGCGGGCAAAGGCGCGGGTCGATTGGACGCGGGGGCCCTCGGAGCCATCCATATTGAGCGGCAGCCCGAGCACGATGC
>JAEUMC010000912.1 GCA_016793415.1 Devosia sp.
AAGCGTCTCCCTCCCCCTTGCGGGGAGGGGACAGGGGTGGGGGTACTCTTTCCGCACCGACCCACGAGCTACGGCCAGGGACTCAATGCGGCAGCGTCTCCTCCTCTGCCCCCGTCACCTCGCCGCGTCGCCCGAGCGGCATCACCACGAGGCCCGCGCCGACGATGATGCCGCCGCCGATCAGCGCGATCGGATCGATCAGGTGGCCAAAGATCTGGTAGCTGAGGAAAATTCCCCACGGCAGCGCGAAATAGTTGAACGGCTGCAGCGTGCTGGCCGGCGCTCGCGACAGCGCCACCATCATCAGCCCATGCGCCGCGGTGGAGGTGATCATCACCAGTCCCATCTGCAGCATGGCGGCAAGGTCCATCGGCTGCCAGAAGAACACGCCCACCGCCGTGGTCAGCAGCAGCCCGCCCACCCCGACATAGACCATGCTGGTCGCGGTGGTGTCGGCGCTCGACACCTTGCGGGTCAGCGCGATGTAGACCGCATAGCTCGCCGCCGAGAGGATGGCGAAGATCACCCCGCCATCGATCGGCAGTCCACCCGGCCGGACGATCACCAGCGCGCCGCAGAAGCCGATGAACACCGCCACCAGCCGGAACACGCCGACCTTTTCACCGAGGATCGGGATCGCCATCAGCGTGGCCATCAGCGGGTAGACCAGCACCACGGCCTGCAGCTCGGCCAGCGGCACCGTCTTCAGCGCCATGGCGAAGAACCAGATATCGACCACCAGCAGGATCGCCCTGAGCACCTGCAGCCAGGGATATCTCGAGCGGAACGCCTGCTTCAGCGGCCCCTGGCGAGCCACCAGCACCAGCGAGAACGCCGCGAACGCCCAGAACCTCAGCATGGCCAGCTGGTAGGGCGAGTGCGTCTGCACCAGCGATTTGGTGAGGGCGTCCTGGATGCCGAAGATAACGATGGCCAACAGGGTCAGGCCAATGCCGAGCGCGACATTGTCGGCCCGGCGGCGGGGTTGCCCGGCGTGGGGCTCAGTCATGACACTACTCTATGCAGTCGAAAGCCCCGGGCGCGGCGCCCGGGGCAAGTAACGGAGAACCCGCTGGGTGCTTAGCTGCTCTTCATCGTGGCGTTCTTGATCAGCCCGGCAATGGTGGTCAACAGGCCACCGCCGACGAGGCCGGTCAGCCCCTGCCCGGCCAGCGCGCCGATATCCATGCCGCCCGTTGTGCCTGCCGCAGCGGCCGCCGAGGTCACCAGGCCCGACAGCCCCGGGATCATCCCGGCCAGCCAGGTCCCGAGCCAGCCACCGATGGCGCCGGCAATGGTGTTGCCCACCGGCCCGAGATTGACCTGCTTGAGCACGGCCGCAATACCGTTGCCCCCGACGCCGCCGCCAATCAGTTGAACGAGAATCGGAATAATTGCTTCCATTGGACGCTCCTCAGATCCAGCTTGTGGAAGCCGAGTGGCCCCCAACTCGCAAGTGCGACGTTACGCCCGATTGCAGAGAGTCGGTAGTCACAAGCTTGCACGTACTTGAAGCAGCGGGGGAAATCCGGATGAACCGGCAATTGTTGCCCATCGCCGCGGCTCCGTCTGCTTTCGGATCGGGGCTCAGGGCAGCGCACGACTTGGCACCCCGCAGCGCACACAGGCATCA
>JAEUMC010000919.1 GCA_016793415.1 Devosia sp.
CATCACCGACGGCAAGGACCTTGTCGGTATGCCGGCGGGCGAACTGTCGCGCCTGCGCGGTGGCCGCTTCGGCGTGGTGTTCCAGGATCCGATCAGCGCACTGAACCCGATGAAGCGGGTCGGCCCGCAGCTCGCCGCCCAGGCGCGCCGCCTGACCGGCGTCGGCCACGCCGAAGCGCGACAGGCCGCCATCGGGCTGTTGCGACAGGCCGGCATCCCCGACCCCGAGGACCGCTACAACCGCTATCCGCACGAGATGTCGGGCGGCATGCTGCAGCGCACGATGATCGCGCTGGCGCTGGCTAGCAAGCCGCGCGTGTTGATCGCCGACGAGCCGACCACCGCACTCGATGCCACCGTGCAGGCCCAGATCATCGAACTGATCCGGCAACTGCAGCGCGAGGAAGGCATCGCGGTGGTGCTGATCACCCACGATATCGGCGTCGTCTCCACCGTCGCCGACCGGGTGATGGTGCTCTATGCCGGCCGCATCGCCGAGGAAGGTCCGGCGAGCGACGTGCTGACCGCGCCCGTCCACCCCTACACCATGGGGCTCCTCGCCTCGGTACCCGATCTGCGCAAGCCGACCGGCGAGCCGCGGCAGGGTATTCCCGGCGCGCCGCCGGACCAATCCCGCCTCGTTGCCGGCTGTCGCTTTGCCGATCGCTGCCCCAAGGTCGAACCGGACTGCCGCGTGCATCGCCCAGCGCTCGAGCAGGTGCCCGGCTCGGCTTCGGTGCATCGGGTCGCCTGCCCGCCCCAACTCCGAGCCCTTCGCGAGCGCGCCAATGCCTGAAACCCCGGCCATCGACGTCAGCGGCGTCAAGGTGCTTTTCCAGACCGGCGGCGGTCGGGCGGTTCGCGCCGTGGACGGCGTCGACCTCACGGTTCCCGCGGGTGTCTTCCATGGCATCGTCGGCGAATCCGGCTGCGGCAAGACCACGCTCGCCCGGGCCATGATCGGGCTGCAGGCAGTCAACGAAGGCACCATCTCCATCGCCGGCCGACCGCTCAAGGACTGGCAGGCCAACGACCGCAAGGGCCTCGCCCGGCGGGTCCAGTTCGTCTTCCAGGACCCGCTCGGCTCACTGAGCCGGCGCCAGAGCATTCAGCAGTCGCTTGAAGAACCGCTGGTTATCCACGGCATGGGCAATAGCGCCGATCGCCGGCGGCGCATCGGCGAATTGCTCGAACTCGTTGGCCTGCCGCAGACGGCGCTGGCCCGCACGCCGCGTTCGCTGTCCGGGGGCCAGCGCCAGCGCGTCGCCATCGCCCGGGCGCTGGCGCTCGAGCCGAGCATCCTCATCTGCGACGAACCGCTCAGCGCACTCGACGTGTCGATCCGGGCCCAGATCGTCGCCCTGTTCGCCGAACTGCGCCACAAGCTCGGCCTCACCATCGTGATGATCGCGCACGACCTCGCCATCGTGCGCGAGATCTGCACCTCGGTCAGCGTGATGTACCTGGGCCGTATCGCTGAAGCCGGGGTGACGGAAGCGGTGTTCGCGGACGCTGCCCACCCCTATTCGCAGGCGCTGCTGAGCGCCGTGCCCTCCCCCGATCCGATCGTCGAAGCCACCCGGCGCCGGGTGATCCTGGCCGGCGACCCGCCAAGCCCAAGCAACCCGCCGTCAGGCTGTCGGTTCCACACCCGCTGTCCGCTCAGCTTCGAACGCTGCAGCAGGGAAGAGCCGATGCTGCGGCCGGCGCCGCATGGCGGCATCGCCGCCTGCCATCTGGTCGAGTCGGGCGTCCACGGGCAGATCTAGCCGCCGTCTTCCACCCCCATTTTGCTGGTAAGCAGCCGTGCCGACGACATAGACAGCGACGCAACCGAGAGAGCCTGATGTCGACCAATTCCTCCAGCGCGGACAACTCGTACCTGTGGCCGGGCGTGCCGCTCGCTCTGGCGTCGGCGCTGTTGTTCGGCGCCTCGGCGCCGCTGTCCAAGCTGTTGCTCGGATCGGTCCACCCCGGCCTGCTCGCCGGCATCCTGTATCTGGGCGCCGGGCTGGGGCTCGCCATCGTGCATTTCGGCAGGCGTGGCTTCGGCATCGCGCAGCTGGAAGCGCCGCTAGCGCGTCGCGATCTGCCCTGGCTGCTGCTGGTCATTCTGTTCGGCGGCGTGCTGGCGCCACTTTTCCTGATGCTCGGCCTGTCGATGACCACGGCCTCGACCGGCTCGCTTTTGCTCAACCTCGAAAGCCTCGCCACCATGCTGATCGCCTGGGTGGTGTTCCGCGAGAACGTCGACCGGCGCTTGATCCTCGGCGCTTTCGCGATCCTTGCCGGTGCTATCCTGCTGACCTGGAGCGGCGGGTCCGTCAGCCTCGATCTCGGCGCGCTGTTCATCGCCGCGGCGTGCCTGGGCTGGGGCATCGACAACAACCTGACGCGGAAACTGTCCTCGGCCGACCCGGTGCAGATCGCCATGCTCAAGGGCCTGGTCGCCGGCACGGTGAACGTCACGCTCGCGTTCGCCATCGGAGCTTCGCTGCCGAGCCTGCCGGTAGTCGCAGGCGGAGCGCTGGTCGGCTTTTTCGGCATCGGCGTGAGCCTGGTGATGTTCATGCTCGGGCTGCGCCACCTCGGCACCGCCCGCACCGGCGCCTATTATTCGCTTGCCCCGTTCATCGGCGCGGTGCTCGCCATCGCCTTCCTGGGCGATCCGATCACCCTCAACCTGCTGCTCGCGGCCGGGTTGATGGGGTTGGGGCTGTGGCTGCACCTTACCGAGCGGCACGAGCATCAGCACGTGCACGACACGATCGAACACGAGCACCGGCACGTGCATGACGAGCACCACCAGCACGACCATGACGGTTCGCTGACTGAGCCGCATTCGCACGCGCACCGGCACGAGCCGATCGCGCATAGCCACCCGCATTACCCGGACCTGCACCACCGGCACGGGCACAAGCACGAATGAGCCGCTACGCCGCAACGGTCTGGGCGGTTGGCGCCCTCCTCGCTCCGTTCGCGGCAGGCAGCGCAATTGCCCACCCCCATATCTTCGTCGACGCGAGGGCGACCATCTCCTTCGACCCGGCCGGGATTCTGGCATCTATCCGCAACGAGTGGACGTTTGACGAGGCCTTCTCAGTCTGGCAGGTCCAGGGTCTCGACGCCAACGCCGACGGCGTGACCTCGCCGGAGGAAATGCAGGCGCTGGCCGACGAGAACCTCGCCGCGCTCGCCGATTTCGGCTTCTACACATCGGTTGGCGAGGCCGGTCAGACGGTCCCGTTGCGACTGGCCGGCGCACCGCGCTTCAGCTTCGCCGACAGCCGATCGACCCTGAGCTTTACCGTCGTGCCAGTGGTGCCCTATCGGATCGGACAGCGACTGGAGATCGGCATCGCGGATCCGGCCTACTATGTGGGCATCACCTTCGCGGACGCGTCCAAGGCAATGGTGGAGAACCTCCCAGCCAGTTGCCGTAGTGACCTCGTTGCTGGCCGGCCGATGTCCGACGCCGTCTCGGCGGAACTGCTATCGTTGGGTCCCGACATATTCCAGCTGCCGCCAGAGCTAGCCGCAAAGCTTCGCGGCTCGCAGCAGGAGATCGTCATCACTTGCCCCAAGTAGCGGAGATCAACGGGGGCAGATCGACCAGTCGTCAGACCCGAACCGAGGACAGCGACCTCGATCGGGTCACTCTTTGACTATCGAAAGAGAGAGGGAGGCTCGAACGAGGATTTCAGGCCGTCCCCAGCTTCGCCCTGACCTTTCCTGCCAGCGTAAGGGTCGCGTTGGGATACAGCAGCGACAGCAGCCCCAGGAACACGAGGCAACCGGCGATGCCGCCCACCGCCAGCTTGAACAGCGGCCACGCCTCGCCGAAGAGCGCGCTGGCCGTCCAGGCGGCAAGGCCGGTGGTGACGGCGACGCCCAGTGACAGCGCCAGGTCGGCCCAAGGGATCGGCACCGGGGTGAGGCGGTGGCTGATCATCGAAGCGGCTCCCAGACCCACCAACGTGCCGCCACACAACGCCAGGGCCGCGCCGATTTCGGCATAAGCGGGGATCAGCAGCAGGGACAGACCTATCGTGGCGACCGAACCGGGGGCCAGCGCCACCATCTGCAACCACGGCTTCTTATGGGCGTGAAAGACGTTCTCGAAAACGAAGGTGCTGAAATTGGCAAACAGCACGCTGAGCGCGATGATTGGGAACAGCGTGGCGAGGCCCCGACGGTAGTCGGGCGGCAGCAGCACCCCGCCGATCTCGGTGGAGAGCGCGATCAGGAGGGCGACAATTGGGAAGGTGAGGCGCGCCATCAATGCCATCTGGTGGCTGAGGAAGCGCCCGGCCGCGGCCGAACCCTCGGTGTCGAACTTGTTCACCATCTCCGGGAAAGCGCCGATGTTGATGGCATTGGCGATGGTGTCGATCGGCTGGCGGGCCAACGCATAGACGGCAGCGAACACCGCCACGGCGCCGGCATCGTAATAGAGCTTCAAGAGCACCCGCTCGGCGCTGTTGAGCCCGAAGCTGACGATGGCGGCGGCGACCAGCGGAATGCCGAGCGCGAACAGTTCGCGGTGGGTGAAGCGCGACGGCCCGCGGACGACGCGCCGACTAGCCAACGCCAGCGCGATACCGCCGGCGATCAGTACGCCTAAACTAGATGCAAGCGACATCGCGAGGAACGAATTTTGGATCAGAAAGATCGCCGCTACCGCCAGCAGCAGCTGCAGCACGGCGCGCAGGAACTCGAGCAGCGAATAAGCCGAGTGGCGCTGCTGCATCTGCAGCAGCGTCAGTGCGAAGCGGCTGAGCGCCCCGACCGCAAGGTAAGTGCCGACCGCGATGGTGAAATCTGCCCAGCGCTCCGGCGCTACCAGCGCCGAGCCGGCAGCGGAGACGACGAGACCGAGCAGCGTCGTCACCACCAGCACACGGGCGGCGAGCTTGACGCTGCCCATGCTGATTTCGCCCTTGCCGCCGAGCCGCAAGAGCGCGATGCGCAGCCAGCCGCTGACGGCGGAATCGGTGAGCTCGCCCACCGTCACCACGAGGGTGAGGAGGCCATACTCGGTCTGGTCTATCAGCCGCGTGGCGATCACCAGCATCAACAGCGCCGAAAGACGCGTCAACATGATCGCCGGGGCGTAGAACAGGGTCGAGCGCAGCAGCATGTGCAGTTACCTTCCCTAGGAGGCACTACCTCCGGACGTTCACCTTCGATTAACCCTTTGTGTCCGGCCCCGACAGTGTTTTGACCGCTGGTGGTGAATCCCGGCAATTTTATCGAATTGTCGGCTTTCCGACTCTGCCGGTCCCGCTGTTCACCATTGCCCAAGCCTTTGCTTGTCGATGCGAGCCCATTGTCGCAATGTTCAGCTCATGTTTGCCAAGGCGTTCACATGGGTGATCTTGCTGTTGCCGCTAATGTTCGGTGCGATTGCTGTCGCACCGGCAGCGGCTGTGGATCGTCAGGTGACTGCGACAGAAACGAACTCCTCTTCAATCGACCATCTGGTCTTGGCAGACGGTGGTGACGTTCGTGGCCCTGCCGACCATGTGCACGATAATCCGCCGCTGATGGCGGAGACGCACTTCGCGGCTGTACCGCCGACGTGGATCGTAGTGTGGGGTTCGGTTCTAGCGGTCGCGGTAGCCCGCATCCTTCCCTGCCTTCCGGACGAACCGCCCAAGTGCATTGGCCTGATCACGGCGGCCTCCGCCTGTCAGTCGCGACGCCTTCGTAACGGCGTCTCCCTTTGCCACGACGGGTCCGGGCGGCACTAGCTGTAGCGACCCAAGTCTTACCGGTTGCGCTCTGTTGCACCGGACGGGATTGGCCATGCAAATTGAAGTCATTACCCCCACCGCCCTGTCGCGCGCGGAAGCTGTGCTGTCTCGCGGCTTCCCCAACCGGCCGTCCGGGTTCTGGAAGCGCGTCCTTGATTCTCTGAACACCTACCGCAGCGATCGAGGGGCCGGCCCGATCGGCACACTGCTGGTCGACCGCGGCGAAGATGTCGGTGTGTTGCTCACCCTCGACAGCCCGTCCTCAGCGCATGACCGGGCGGGTTTGCGAAAGCTCAACCTGTCGAGCTGGTATGTCGATCAGCGCGCCAGAACCTGGGCCCCTTTGATGCTGCGGGCGGCCGCAAAGACCGGCGTGCTCGTCACCGATCTCAGTCCAACGGCCGCGGTCGAGACCCTAAACGAGCGCCTGGGCATCGCCGGCCGCATCCGCGGTTCGATGATCGTGCCGACACCGCTGGACTGCGTCAGGCCTTCGGCGGCCCTCCTCGACCGGGAGCTCCCGGACAGCAATGGCCAGCTGCTGCGCGACCACGCGGCGCTGGGGATGCTCTGCGCGACCCTGGTAACCCCCGATCAGCAGCGTCATCCGCTGATCTTCCTCCCCACCAGCTTGCGCGGCCTGCCGGGCGCGCGACTGATCTACTGCCCAAGCCTCACCCAG